>JBKHKF010000053.1:0-11013 GCA_046537745.1 Anaerolineales bacterium
GATCCAGTTTTGTCGACAGCTCAGCCGTTCGAGCTGACTCTTCTCATGACGGCTCGAGCTCTGTCAGCTAATCGCTAACCGACATCGACCGCGCTGGAGCCGTTGGTTGAGTTCGATGCCATGGATGCAGCCGGTTGATCGATGGCTATCGCTGCTGAACACAAGTGCCACAGGCGCCAAGGCACCCGGGTCCAGCCGCCTCGGGAAGGCTGGAATGTCTGAGAGCGACTTCT
Organism: Anaerolineales bacterium; assembly: GCA_046537745.1. Lineage (GTDB taxonomy): Bacteria > Chloroflexota > Anaerolineae > Anaerolineales > E44-bin32 > DASWJQ01. The sequence continues at coordinate 234 of JBKHKF010000053.1, forward strand.
TCGAGGAGCATGTCAAAGGTATCGGTGATTAGGCTTGCAACAGCCGAATGGAAGAAGGGGGTCTACTCCACGGTGGCTTCGTCGTAAGAAGGGGTGGGCAGGCCAGCCTCGCGGCGCCGCTTGAGAAGTTCATTGCAATCCGCCTTGGGCATGGTGCCAAAGACATGGTCCCACAGTGATGTGGAAACACCGAAGCGCAGGAAGGAGCAGGCACCGTGGTGGCGCAGGTGGTGCTTGCGTAGCTTGAAGAACCAGCCTTCAGTCACATTGACATGGTGGATGCTGTAATGGGTCAGATCGTAGACCAGATAGCCGCCGATGACACCGGCGAAGACCGGGTTGAACCAACCAGGTGCGCCGAGCAAGCCGACAAAAAGTCCATGAAATGCACCGTAGAAGGCAAAAGAGAGCGGCACGCTGAGCGCCGGCGGCATCACCAGGCGGGTGCGGCACATGGGTTGGGCGTGGTGCACGCCATGCATTACAAAGAAGGCCTTCTTGAGCCGCTCCGTTTTGGGATGGTAGTGAAAGATGAAGCGATGGAGCATGTATTCGCAGAAGGTCCAAACAAACCAACCAAGGCCGACACCAAGCGGGACGATCCAGAGTGTCCCGCTTTGGCCGTGCTGGCGGATCCCCAAATACAGGAAGAACAGCATAACCGGGGCCCAGATTGCCGCCACCGTAACCGGGCTGATATGGCTGAAAAATTCCAAGAAATCCGATTTGAAGAGACGGATTGGCTCGTCGCGATTAATGGATTGCTGCTGGTTCATGATGGCTCCCAATGAAGTGGATAATTCTTGTCCGATTCTATCGCAAGAACACGGTTGGTCAAGGAGGAGAAGGTAAAGAGTGAAGAAAAGCGTAGAGAGGGAAGGGCTGACGCTTCTGTCAAAGCAAGCTCCGCCTGAACTATTTTCCTCTAAACTCTGGGTTCTTTACTCATAACTCCAACTCGCCTTCTGCTAGAATGACCGGCATGGGCACACTCTATCTGGTGGCGACGCCGATCGGAAACCTGGAGGATATCTCACAGCGGGCGCTGAGGGTGCTGTCGGAGGTCCAACTGGTGGCGGCCGAAGACACCCGCCGCACCCGAAAACTGCTCCAGCATTTCAGCATCGAAACCCCCACCATCTCGTTCCACGAGCACAACAAGCAAGGGCGGATGGACCAGCTTTTGGCCGCGCTCCAAGCGGGCGATGTGGCGCTGGTGTCTGACGCGGGCACTCCGGCCATCTCGGATCCGGGTCGTGACCTGGTCCAGCAAGCCTGGGAGTCCGGCCACCGCCTAAGCCCCATCCCTGGTCCTAGTGCTCCCCTGGCCGCGCTTTCCGTCGCTGGCTTGGCGGCAGACTCTTTTCTTTTTCTCGGCTATTTACCCCGCAAGCGCCCTGACCGAAAGGAACTGCTAGAAGCGCGAAGCCGCGACCCCTGGACCCGGCTCGCCTTCGAGGTCCCCCATCGGATTTTAGAATCGATGGAGGACATGGAAGAAACGCTGGGTGCTGAGCGAGAGATCGTCGTTTGCCGGGAGCTGACAAAGGTGTACGAAGAAATCGTACGGGGGAGCATAGCCGAAGTACGAGGGTGGCTGAAAGAAGCTGAGCCCAGAGGCGAATATACACTTGTCATTGAGGGAGCAGAAGCGGAAGCTCGCTGGGATGAAGACACACTGCGTGCAGCCGTCAAGGAGCGGGTGGCCCATGGAGATCGGCCATCAGATCTGGCCCGTGAACTGGCGGAGCTTTCCGGTTGGCGTCGCCGTAGGATTTATGAAATGACCCTGGAGGAGCAATGAACCTGGACGATCTGGAGAAATTCGAATCCATCGATTCGCATGGGATGCTGGCGGACATTGACGGTCTTCCCGACCAGCTTCTAGCTGCCTGGAATCGTGGTCAGGAATGGGATTTACCTGATGCCTCCGATGTGGACCGGGTGGTCGTGGCGGGCATGGGTGGCTCAGCCATTGGGGCGGACTTGTTGAGCGCCTACGTCGCCCCAATCGCCAGGGTGCCAGTCATCGTTTGGCGAAATTATGATCTACCTGCTTATGTGCAAGGCCCCGATACGCTTGTGATTGGATCTTCGCATTCTGGAAATACAGAGGAGACGTTATCGGCTTTCCAGCAGGGGATCGAACGCGGTGCCAATTTGATGGCGGTCACCACCGGCGGGGCGCTGGCCGATCTGGCTGACGAGCACGGCGCTGGACTGTGGACCTTCCGGCATGATGGTCAGCCGCGAGCCGGCGTCGGCTACTCCTTCGGCTTGTTGTTGGCCCTGCTGTCGAGGCTGGGTTTGATTGAGACGCAAGAGGCTGCGGTCAAGGACGCCGTGGAGGAGATGAAGAGTCAGCGGAAAAAGCTAAATGCCGAGGTGCCGGTGACCCAAAATCCAGCGAAGCGGATGGCCGGACAGCTCATTGATCGCTGGCCGACGATCATAGGCGCAGAATTCTTAGCGCCGGTGGCGCGGCGTTGGCGCACACAAATTTCCGAGTTGGCGAAGGCCGTCGCTCAATTTGAGGAGTTGCCGGAGGCCGATCACAATATGGTGGCCGGCGTAGAGGCTCCAGAGAGCGCCTTTGGCCAAACCATGGTGGTCTTGTTAAGTGCGCAGGGGCTGGATCCCCGAAATGTCGAACGTACTCGAATCACACGCGAGCTTTTGATGGTCGAGGGCTTCAACACCGATATGGTGGAGGCTGTCGGAGAAACTCGCCTGGCTCAACAATGGACCGCACTGCATTATGGCGATTATGTCTCCTATTACCTGGCAATGGCTTATGAGATCGACCCAACACCTGTTCATGCCATTGAAGAATTGAAGCGACGACTTAAAGAGGAGTAGCTCTCACGGAACCGATGTTTGCCACGGCTGCTGAAAGTTAAATGAGGAAGATCCCCAAGAATCGGGAAGCACCGAATGGTTGAGATGGGCCGGAGCAGCCGCCGGGGCAGATGGTGGCTGTGGGCCATCAGCTTGGTGGCGTTTCTTGCAAGCGCTTACTTTATCTTCCGACCGCGGGTTGACAGAGTTTCGCCAGCCTCAGGGGCAACGGGAGTTCGGGCTGTCTCTCCCCTCGAGATTCATTTCAATCGACCGATGAACCGGGCCAGCGTTGAGCAGCGCCTGGAGATCGAGCCAGCCATAGCGGGGCAAATCAGCTGGCAGGGTAACACCCTTCGATTTGAGCCCGAATCAACATGGCCGGAAGGGCAAACGATCCAGGTACACCTTCGAGCCGGTGCCAATTCCGCGCTGTCACTGCCCATGCTGACCTCCCGGAGCTGGCAGTTTCAAATCAGCCAACCCAGCATCCTTTATCTGGAAGCGCAGAACGGCCAAACTCAGTTGGTCATTCAAGTGCTGACAGAGGATGAATCCCGGGTTTTCGCAGAAACACCGATGGGTGTGGTCGATTATGGATTGACCGATTCCCTCAACGCTGTCATCACGCTTGAGCCGCAGCCGGATGGATCCACTCTATTTCTCCTCCGAGATTTTGGAGGAGAACTGCTGGAAGAAGTGCATCGCTGCTCAATAGAACTACGCTGCCGCCAGCCTTCGCTTTCGCCTGATGCCGGCTGGCTGGCCTGGCAGCAACAATCGATGACCCGCTCCCAAACAGGCGTTCTTGAGCCGGGCCCCTGGCAGGTACAGCTGCTCGAGAGGGAGGGTAATCAGAATCAGATCGGCCTGTCGGCAGAGAACCTTCACTCACCGATGTGGATTACCGAAAATCAATTGGCCGTATACAGCGAAGCCCAAAAGGCTCTGTTAGTCTATGAGCTTTCCTCTGAAGGTCAATGGCGGCAAATCCGCCAGTTCGATCATCAATTGGGTGAACAGTGGACGATCTCACCGGATGGCCGTTTTGTGGTTTTTCCAGAAATAGTATTGTTGGATGAGCCGGAGCGGGGTGTGGCGTTCTTCAGCCACCTGTTCAGGGTCGAATTGGAGAGCGGACTGCGCACAGATTTATCGGGCTCAAGTCAGGACTTGGTGGAAGATGCCTCGCCTGCCTTTTCGCCAAATGGCCTCAGCCTCGCGTTCACTCGGAAGTCGCTAGCGCCCGAAAAATGGTCTCTGGGCAGGCAACTCTGGCTCATGCGGGCAAATGGCGGGGATGCCAGGGTGGTCACCAGTGAGCCAAATTTCAATCATGCAGGCATTCGTTGGCATCCTGATGGGAATCGTCTGCTTTACGTCCGATTCGATCAGTCGAGAATGGATGCACCCGCCCAAATCTGGTGGTACGACCTGAACACGAATATTCATCAGCAAATTATCGAAGGAGGCTATGAACCCCAATGGATGCCGTAGCTGAGCTCGGCCAGCCTGCACCTGATTTCGCGCTGGAGAGCATTGGCGGTCAGCGGTACAGTCTTGGGGATGCAAAAGGCAAGATCGTTGTGCTTAACTTCTGGTCAGCCGAGTGCCCGTGGTCTGAAAAGGCCGATGAGCAAATCCGTCAATCCGGCTTCAACCAGGAGTCCGAAGAAGGTGTGCTTCATTGGCGCATCGCCGCAAACGTTAATGAGAGTATTGAGAATTTGCAGGTGGCGGCCGAGACGCGGTCGGTTGCGCCGGTTCTGGTGGATGAGGAGCACCATGTAGCCGATCTTTATGGCGCGGTGACGACCCCACACATATTTGTCATCGACGGTAATGGAATTCTGAGGTATCGCGGGGCTCTCAATGACGCGACCTGGCGAGATCCCGAGCCAACCCGCAGTTATCTGATCGAGGCGGTTTCGGCCGCACGAGAGGGAGGGTCCCCTGATCCAGCAGAGACTCCGGGTCGCGGCTGTTCCATTGTTCGCCACAATTGGGATTGATTGTTGGTCATGAATCACTGGTGTTGGGTGGAGAGAACGGATCTAAAAAACCCGCAAGCGATGGAGTGAGCCAATATGTTTGAGAATGCGGATGTGCGCACACTGGTCACTCTGGCGGGACTGGCGATCATCCTGGGATTGGGTGCGGCCATGGTGTTGGGGCTCTGGGTGCTGCTGAAGGTGCGTCGCTTGCGCCTGCCGGAGGGTGCCGATTTCATGACAGCGCTCCGTCGCACGCCGCTCTCGGTCGTAATCCTGCTGGATCTGCTTGATTTCAGTCTCGATTTTTTTGGCGCGCCGGTTGCCTGGAGTTTGCTCAGCTATCTCGGCCTGAAGCCCCTCCGCGGCATCACCGTGGTGGAGGCCCTGATCCCCGGAACGCAACTCCTCCCAATTATGACCTTGGCCTGGCTGGCCGCCCGCTGGCTTGGGCGTCGAGCGGGACCATAATCCGGCGTTTGCGGTAATTTATAAGCGCAGGCACATGCTATAATCCCAGCGTTGCTCAGATCGGGGAGAAGACTGAGACAGCGAATAATCGAGCTGCGCTACCCACAATTGAAGACCCCCTTGGCCCGGCGATCCACGCCAGCCAGAGGCGTCTCACTCGAAGGAGGAGATAGCCATGAGCACAGCCACGGAACCCAACCGCAAAAAGGTCACGACTCTCACATTTCAAAAAAAGAAAAGCGCTGGTGAAGTCATCACCATGCTGACAGCTTACGATTACGCTACCGCATTGGCGGTAGACCGAGCCGGTATTAATTCCATTCTCGTGGGTGATTCGTTGGGCATGGTCGTTCTCGGTTATGAGAACACTATACCGGTGACGATGGAGGATATGCTGCACCACTGCAAGGCGGTTGCCCGCGGCGCGGAATATGCCTTGCTCATCGGCGATATGCCCTTTATGAGCTATCAGGTTTCCCCATCCGAGGCGGTCGCCAATGCTGGCCGATTCCTCCAGGAGGCCGGCATGGACGCGGTCAAATTGGAGGGCGGTCAGGAGCGGATCGAGGCCGTGCGAAAGATTGTCGAGGCGGGGATCCCGGTGATGGGCCATCTGGGATTGACTCCGCAGTCAGTACACCAGATGGGCGGATTCCGGGCTCAGGGGAAAACTGCTCTCGCCGCGCACAAGCTGTTGCAGGATGCCAAAGCTCTGGAGGAAGCTGGCTGCTTCTCGTTGGTGTTGGAGTCCATCCCGACCCAGCTGGGCAAGCTGGTCAGCCAGGTGCTCAGTATCCCGACCATCGGTATCGGCGCTGGACCCGAGTGCGATGGACAGGTGCTTGTCTCGCACGACCTGCTGGGACTCTTTGACCGGTTCACCCCACGATTCGTCAAGAAATACGCGGAATTTCACCAGAGCATGGCTGAGGCCTTCGAATCTTTTCGGCAGGAGGTTCTTGACCGGGAATTCCCTGCCGAGGAGCACTCCTTCGATATGTCTGAGGAAGAGCTGGCCGGGTTATTAGAAGAGTACGACCCGGAGAGCTGACTTCACATTCCAGGCCATGGGAAGGAGACCGCCATGGAAAATGAGCCCATCCTGATCGTGGGCAGCGGCGCGATGGCCTGCCTCTTCGGTGCCCGGCTTGCTTCTCAGCGCGAGGTAATCATGCTGGCGACCTGGCCGGAGGGCATCGAGGCATTGCGCACCCACGGCATCCGGGAAAAAGGCGAAGCAGGTTGGAAACAGCACCCTGTTTCCGTAGTAGAGGACCCGAGCAGTCTCGCGCCCGTTCGCTATGCTTTGGTGTTGGTCAAGGCCTGGCAGACCGAATCAGCCGCCCAGGGATTGAAGGTTTGCCTGGCTGAGGACGGAGTCGCATTAAGCCTCCAAAATGGCCTTGGCAATATGGAGACCTTGAGCCGGACACTTGGCGAAGTCAGAGCTGCCATGGGGGTGACGACTTACGGGGCGACGCTATTGGGGCCTGGTCAGGTTCGACCAGCCGGCGAAGGGACCGTGGAGCTGGGCAATAAGCCGGGCCTGGAAACATTGAGCGCCTGGTTGGAGGAAGCGGGTTTTGAAGTGAGATTGGCCGAGGACGTACGCGCACTGGCTTGGGGCAAGCTGGCCGTCAATGCTGGCATTAACCCGCTGACAGCGCTTCTCAACGTTCGAAACGGATGGGTCTCCAAGAACCCAGACGCCCGCTGGATTTCCGAGGCGGCGGTGAGGGAGGTGCAGGCCGTGGCGGAAGCCTTGGGCATCGACTTACCCCAGGCAGATCCGGTGGCCGCAACTATGAACGTTACTGAACGCACGGCGCAAAACCGATCTTCCATGCTCCAGGATCTGGCCAGAGGCGCGCCGACGGAAATCGAGGCGATTTGTGGGCAGGTGGTAAGCCACGGTCACCAGGCCGGGGTTCCTACACCGGTCAATGAACTGTTGTGGCGGCTGGTCCGGTCGAAGGCTAAAGCAGAAGGAGCTGAAATTGATCGTCACTGAGTCCTTTGAAGAACTTCGCCAGGTACTGGCCGATCTTCCGCGCCCCTTGGGGTTGGTGCCGACGATGGGATACCTGCACGAGGGACATTTGTCCTTGGTCCAAGCCGCCAAGAGGGATTGTGAGAGCGTCGGGGTCAGTATTTATGTCAATCCGAGCCAGTTCGGTCCGGATGAGGATCTGGAAACATATCCCAGGGATCTCGCCAGGGATCTGGACCTGCTAGAAAAAGAGGGCGTGGATGTTGTTTGGACGCCCGATACATCCGAGGTATATGCCGAAGGATTTCAAACCTGGGTGACAGTGGAGGAAGTGACCAAGCCGCTGGAGGGCGCGCGGCGGCCGGGCCATTTCCGCGGCGTAACCACCATCGTAGCCAAGCTATTCAACGCCTATCAACCCGAGCGCGCCTATTTTGGACAAAAGGACGCGCAGCAAGTTGTGGTTATTCGTCGGATGGTGCGCGACTTGAATTTCCCGCTTGACGTCATGCTGGGGCCCACAGTTCGTGAGCCGGACGGGTTGGCAATGTCCAGCCGCAACACGTATTTGAATCCGGCGCAGCGCAAGGCGGCCACGGTGCTCTATCGGTCACTAACGGAGGCGATGGCAGCCTATGAGCGGGGCGAGCGTCAGGCCGAGGTGTTAAGGAAGGTCATGGCGGAAGTACTTACTGCCGAACCCCTCGCCAATCCTGAATATGTTTCAGTCGCCGACCCAACCACGCTTCAGGAGTTGGAGGGTGAGATCGACGGCGCCCTGCTCTCCATGGCCGTACACGTGGGCGAAACCCGCTTGATTGACAACGTGATCCTTGGGGATGTTCCGCTGGGCGGAAGGTAGGATGCGACATGTTGCTTGCCATTGATATCGGTAATACCAACATAACCTTTGGCGTTTACAAAGGAGAGGAGCTGCAATCGGCCTGGCGGTTGGGAACAGCTCATAAACGGATGCCGGACGAATACGGCCTGCAATTCTTGGGAATGTTGGAACAGCGCGGATTCGACCTTGAGGAAATCACTGGATCGGTGCTGGCCTCGGTGGTTCCTCCGCTCACCTCAACGATTCTGACGGCGGTCGATCGCTATCTGGGCCAGCAGCCGCTCGTGCTCGACACCGGTGTCAAGACCGGAGTTCACATCCGTTATGAGGATCCGAAGGCGGTCGGTGCCGACCGAGTGGCCGATGCTGCCGCAGTCCAGGCCTTCTTTGACGTACCGGCTTGCGTTGTTGATTTCGGCACAGCTACCACTTTTGACGCAATATCCCGAGAGGGCGCTTACCTGGGTGGCGCGATCGCGCCGGGTATTGGCATTGCCTCGGAGGCGCTCTTCCGACGCACGGCCAAGCTCACCAGGGTCGATCTGATGCCGCCGCCCTCGGCCATTGGGCGCAACACCGTGAACGCCATGCAGTCCGGCCTGATTTTTGGCTATGTCGGCCTGGTGGAGGGGATGGTGGCCAGATTTCGGGAGGAGCTGGGCTCCGACATGACGGTGATCGCCACCGGCGGCCTGGCGCCTCTGATGTCCGATCAGACGGAGGTCATCGATCATGTCGACCCCTGGCTGACGCTGGCCGGGTTGCGGGTGATCTGGGAATTGAATAACGTTGAGTCGCAGGAAACCTGAGGGGTAGGTAGAAACGATGGATCAAAACGCGGTGGTGACAAGCTTGATGGTGTTGCCAGTGGGAGCCAAGATTCGGTCGGAGCCGGTGGCGCAGGTCGAGGTCACAAAGGCTGGCTTCGCTGGCGATCGCCATGCAGGTTTGACCCGTGAGGCCGGCTCGCGCGACAGCAATGTCCCGCGGGGGACCGTCATTCGCAACACAAGGCAGATTTCCATCGTGGCGGAGGAAGATTTGCAGACTGTCGCCGAGCGGCTCGGCGTGCCAGAAGTGAAGCCTCAGTGGCTGGGATCCAATATGCAATTGCGCGGTGTCCCGGGTTTGACGAAGCTGGAGCACGGCGCCAGGCTCCGATTTAGCGGCGGCGTGGTTTTGGTTGTCGAGGGGGAGAACAAGCCCTGCCGCACTCCGGGTGAAGTGCTGGCGGCGGAGTACCCGGAGGCGGCGGAGGTGGCTGCCCGATTTGCCAAGGAGGCACTTGGTCTCCGCGGGTTGGTCGGCTGGGTGGAACAACCCGGCCAGCTGACGTTGGGGGAATCGGTGGAAATTGTGCGGAGCGATGAGGCCGCCGGAGGGTGATGGAGCGCCAACAGCCAGTTCAAACCGAGCAAACCCAGGCCCTCCCGGTGGAGGGCCTGATCCATTTGGGGGTCGTGTATTTTGTTTGGGGCAGCACGTTCCTCGGCATCCGAGTGGCCGTTGGGCCGGGTGGTGGTTTTCCGCCTTTCACCCTTGTCTCCAGCCGGCTGTTGCTGGCGGGCACCCTGCTTCTTCTGTGGGCACTGGTACGAGGTCGAAGGATCCTGCCGACCAGGAGTGAGCTTGTGGTGTTGGCCGCCTCGGGCGTGCTGCTGTGGGGACTGGGGAATGGATTGGTGGTTTGGGCCGAGCAGCGAGTTGCCTCCGGATTGGCTGCGCTGATGATCGGCAGTATCCCATTGTGGACCGCGCTGCTGGATTCGCTGGTCGATCGGCGGCTGCCCGAGCGGCGCGCCATGATTTGGTTGTTGGTCGGTTTTGGCGGTGTCACGCTGCTGGCGGCGCCGCTCCTTCAGTCCGGCATCCGGGCGGACCTGCTCAGCCTGTTGGCTCTCTTCACCAGCACCATCACCTGGGCCCTGGGCGTAATTCTGCAGCGGCGTCGGCCAGTGGAGGTGGGCATGGTGGTAAGTTCAGCTTATCAGCATTTGGCGGGAGGGATCTGGATGGCGGCGGCCGCATGGATCTTCCATGAGCCGGTGCCGACCCCGTCCACTGCAGCCTGGCTTGCCTGGCTGTATCTGGTTGTATTTGGCGGGCTCGCATTCACCTCGTATGTGCAAACGCTTCAGCTATTGCCCATCAATCTGGTCATGACCCATGCCTATGTGAATCCGGCCATCGCCGTTTTTCTTGGGTGGGTTGTGCTAGATGAGGTTTTGACGGCCTGGACTCTGAGCGGGATGGTGCTGATCCTGATTGGCGTTTGGGGCGTGTTCCGGCGCCGCGGGCCGGCGGGTCATTAAAGCGGTTTGCATTAAGCCGGGGGCTATGTGACTATAGCGGCCATGTTGAGAAAGATGCCGATTCATCCACTTCTGCTTGGGTTAGTGCCTCTACTTTCGCAGCTCACATATAATTGGGCTATTGTAGGATTCGACCAAGTTTTGAGGATAGCACTGGTTATTACCTTGGCAACAGCTGTCTTCTATGCATTTCTTGCGCGGATCCTCTCAGACATAAAATTTGCTGCGGTTTTGGTTTCCGTCTGCAGTTTGCTTTTCTTCACTTATGGCCATCTTCACACGCTGATTTTGGTTGCCTTCACCTTCCTACCCTTTAATTGGGAGTATTTAATCT
>JBKHKF010000054.1:0-10957 GCA_046537745.1 Anaerolineales bacterium
GGCCTGTGTATTACGGCGTCATCTTTGTTCTGGCCACGCTGACCTTCTGGCGGCACTCTCCGGTTGGCATACTGGCACTGATGGTGCTTTGCGGCGGCGATGGCTTTGCCGACATCATCGGGCGGCGGTGGGGAAAACGTAAGCTCCCCTGGGCACCCGGCAAGAGCTGGATTGGATCGCTCGCCATGTTCCTCGCCAGCCTCACTTTCGGACTGATCATGGTCTTCGCCTTCGACGCCTGGGGTTACTTCCATCTCCCCCTTGGCAGCGGCTCCACGGTGATTGCAATCATCGCGATTGCCCTGGTGGCGACAGCTGTGGAATCCCTTCCGCTCGATCACGTGGATAACATAACTGTCTTCTTGGCCGGGCTTCTGACCGCCTGGCTTCTTGTGTTCCCAGCTGATTTCTGGCAAGTTCCCTTCTGGGGCTGACATCAGTCAGTTTTTACCTCGTGCTGGCTGTTCTCCAGCTGTCATCTTTCATTAATGGAACTGTAAATCGCTCAATCCATCGTTTCCTTTGACCTGGACGATCAGGCAGGTGAGGTCCCCGCCATGTTTCGGGTGATTCTGCGTGAAAACCCGCCTATACTGTAGAAGCAAACGGCGCGAAACGTCGGCCTGAGCAGTCGGCCGGGAGCAAGCTTGCAACGCCATGTCAACCCACAATCCCACTAAGTCGCCCCCTCTTCCAAGAGCGCTTGCAATCCTGATGGTGCCGCTTTTCTTTGGCTGCAGCCCCACATCAGCCCCGATTCGAACGGAGCTTGCGCCTGCCACCGCATCCCCTTACTCCGATCAAAGCATGAGTCCCAGGGAAACGGTGGAGGGTTTTTATGAGAATTACCTCGCCTTCCCCGCCAACGTAATGGCTCGCCGGGCATACCGCGATCATCCAAAGCTGGCTCCATATCTGCAGGCGGAATGGATTGAGCAGGTGGATGAGATTCTCGAAGGCTTTGAGTTTGGAGGCTACGACCCATTCCTTTGCGCACAGGATATCCCGCACCGCCTTTCCATCCTCGATATCAGCCAAAAGAACACGACAGCCCGGGCCAGGCTTCAGGCCGAATTCGCCAGCGGATCCACCGCTCCTGCCTTCGAAATACAGCTTGAACAGGCCAACGGAACGTGGCTCATCAGCAACATTGTTTGCACAATGGATGCACTCGCTGAGCCAACGCCATTCCATGATGCTGCACCAGTGAGCCCGACCCCATCGCCGGGCTGGACAAGCTTTTACCTCGAACAATTGGATCTTGCGTTCAGCCATCCTTCTGCCTGGGTTCCTTATTACACGCCGGTGCAGGATCCCATCGGCAAAGACCCTATCCTTGCTTATCTCATTTTTCACGGCCCCGAACAGCTCGAACCGCTCGCTTGGGTCCTGATCGAAGGCGGGCTTGATGGCTTCCAACTCGTCTTTCCTGAGCCCGTCCACAGCGAGCTCACCCGGAAATACGGAAATACAGTCCAGTTGGAGGAGCAATCCTGGGGTGAGACTTACTATCTGATGCTGGAGCCTCCCGGGGGCACCCCCCTGGCCGCGCTGCGAGTGATTCACCGGGAGGGCCCCATCCCCGAAGAGCGGGAAGGCCAAATCGAAGTCATGCTCCGTGAATTCCGGTATCCGGATGAGACGCCGTGAAGCTCGAATGGTTCAGTTCTCTACAAGCCTTCAAGGGCAGTCTCGGAAGACTGGTGGCAGCCTTCGCGATCATCCTCGCTGGGTACGCGTTGCTGCTTTCCTTCTTCCTCAACTCCTACTCTGAGCGCCTGGTCGCGGCCCAGCGGTCGGAGCTTCAGCGGATTGTCGATCTCGGTTTGAACGAATTAGAGCCACTTCGCGATGAAGAACTCACACATCCTTTTTTTTCCCGTGAACAAACCCGCCGGGAAGCGGCCATAAGATTGCGAGAGCTGACCTACCGCTACCGCCTCGGCGAGAACTTTCTGTTTATGGGCACCCTGGAGGGTGTGATCCTGGTTGATCCATATCGGACAGAAATGGAGTTCACCGACCAATCCCATCTGACGGATTCCAATGGCAAGGCTTTTGTACAGGAGATGATCCAGCTCGCTGCCTCGCCGGCCGGGTCAGGCTTCTTGGAGTATGAATATCCGTCGCCGGGCGAACAGGATCCGGTGCCGAGAATGGCCTACGTAGTCGGCATACCCGAGTGGCAAGTCTACATCGGTGCAGGTATGTCCCTCGACAATGTTCATCGGGAGGCTCGGAGATACTGGTTGACCTCCTCGCTGTTAGCGGCGGGCCTGGTCCTGGCCGTGATTTCGCTGGTGATGCTCACCATCTCTCCTATCGCCGGCAGCTACCGGCAGCTCCAGCGCCTGTTCTCTGAGATTCGGGCACGACCGGATTACACACCCAAGGTGCCCAAGGATTCCTTCAAGAAAGGCAGTGAAGCCTGGGAACTGCTGGACAACTTTGAGAGCATGCTTGTTCGATTGGAGGAAACAGAGCAGGCTAGGCGGGAGGCCGTTCTACATGAGCGCAATCGTCTGGCCCGGGAGCTCCACGATGCCGTATCGCAGACCCTCTTTTCCGCCAGTCTGACCGCGGAAGCTCTGCCGGCATTGCTCGGGAAGAAACAAGAAGTCGCGATGGAGAAGGCAAAGGGCCTTTCCAACCTCATCCAAGGGGCATTGGCTGAAATGAGGAACCTCCTGCTTGAACTGCGTCCTTACGCGCTGGAGCATACAGATATCCAGGTTCTGCTCGAGCAGCTAGCAGCAGCTTTGGGCAGCCAACAGCATCTCTCTGTAAAAACCGACCTTCAGCCCGTCCGATTGTCGATGGATGCAAAGCTCGCTTTTTACCGGATCGCTCAGGAGGCGATCAACAACATTCGCAAGCATGCCGAAGCTAGCCTGGTAACCCTGATCCTTCATCGAAATTCGTCCTACGTCATTTTGACAGTTCAGGATGATGGCAAAGGTTTTGAGCCCTCCCAGACATCCAAAGGCCGATTGGGGCTATCCATCATGCAGGAACGCGCCGAAGCCGTCGGGGCCGAGCTTGTGATCCAAAGCAGCCCGGATAAAGGCACCCGGCTCACCCTCCGCTGGCCATTGGATACGCAATCACACTCCATCCAGCCAAGTGGCTAGGCCGCAGACAGATATTTTTAACAGGCTCCAAACTGACAATTATCCCGGCGCTTTTTAGCCTCCCGCAATCTATCATGGCTGCATCGAGCAAATACAGGAGGCTAATCATGTTTGGAAGGAAACTATCAATACTGGCAACACTGTCCCTTGCAGCCCTGGCCTTATGCGCTTGCAACGCCGGGTCGCTGGCCCCTGGCCAGGCGGCCGAACAGACACCCGTCGAAGTCGTAGAAAGCTTTTACGGCTGGTACCTTGATAACCTGGGGTACGATCCTGCTACCGGCGAATTCCGCAAGCCCGAAGGATCGGAGTACCCGCTTCGCCCTGAAGTGTCCGAGGAACTCATCGCTAGGCGAGCGGAGATCATCGCATCCTTTGAGGGAATGCCAGGCGGCGGATACGACCCCCTGCTGTGCGCCCAGGACATCCCTGCGGAAATAAAAGCCGAGCTGGCTGAAGCCTCCGGCGAGGGAGCCCTGGTGGCAGTTGAGACAAGTTTCGCAAATCACCGCTTCGGTGTGCGCCTTGAAAAGTTTGAGCGATGGGAGATGGTCGAGGTCCTTTGTGATTTCACCAGGTGACCCAATGCCTACAAGTATAGAGTGGAAGCCGCATTGGCTTCCACTCTTGCATTCCACCCCCTTTGAGCGTATGTTTTCCATAGAAAATACGGCAGCGGAGTGAAGCCATGACAAACCTACCTGATCCCATCCGCGTGCTCGTCGTTGACGATCAACCGGTCGTCCGTCGGGGAATCGAGACCTTTCTGATGACCATGGAGGACATTGAACTCGTCGGTCAGGCCAAAGATGGTGCTGAGGCTATTGAACAATATCTAAAACTCCAGCCTGATGTGACCCTTATGGACCTTGTCATGCCGGGCATGGATGGCCTGTCGGCTCTGCAGGCAATTCGCCAGAAAGACTCCGAGGCAAGGTTGCTCGTGTTAACCAGCTTCCAGGAAGATGATCGGATCCAGCATGCCCTGGAGGCTGGCGCTTCAGGTTATTTGCTGAAGAACTGCTCCTCAAGCCAGCTGGGTGACGCCATCCGGGCGAGTTCCCGTGGCCAATCTGCCCTCTCGCCCGAGGCAACCGAGGCTTTAATACGTTCCACCCGGCGGGGACCTTCTCCCGGTCACGATCTTACAGAGCGCGAGTTAGAGGTATTGGCTTTGATGGTAGAAGGGGCGAGCAATTCGGAGATCGCCGATCAATTGATTATCAGCCCGGCGACAGCAAAGTTTCATGTGAGCAATATTCTTTCCAAGCTGGCCGCCGACAACCGTGCCGAAGCCGTCGCCATCGCCATCCGAGCCGAGATAGTCTGAGGCTCACCCACACCACTTTAAAAGCATTGCCCCAACACGAGGTTGGGGCAATGACTGGAAATCAGGGCGCTTGTACTAAAACTGCCTCTCGGCGACAAAATCTATCTCAAGAGTCAATTCCTCATCCACTGAGGCCACCATGGGCACGTTGGGAATACTGATCCCATACTCACCCCATTGGGTAACTGTGCTTAATTCACCCTCCAGCCTTTCGGCAGTCACAGCAGACACAGTCCCGACAAAGGTCTCTTGCATGGTAATTCCCCGGATCGTCAGATCCCCCTGGACCTCAATAGAGTAATCCCGCCCAATTTCAACGGAATCCGGCAAACCCTTCACCTGCGTTGGCTGAAAGGTGATCAGCTCATTTCCTGCCTCTCCCGTTTGCAGGATGAAACGCTGGATTGCCGTGTTTCGGCGTTGATTGTCAGTGACAAAGGTGCTGGCCTCGATGAGCAAAGGGCTATAGGTGGCGCCTTTGGGGTTATCCAGATCCAACGTCAGCGATCCTTCGACCGCCGTGGTCACTCCCACCACGGTATTGTCTTGGCCCGAAAGCACCTCGTCGATCCGGAAACGCGCTTCCGTCTCCGCGGGGACGATTTGATAGGTCGCATCGCCGCTGACCGCCCCCCCTTCAGCCGATTCCGTTGATTCGACAGCCACCGGTTCCGTCGGCTCCATCAGTGTCGGCGCCGTCGTAGGTGTGACCGCACCTCCACCGCCGCCACACGCGGCAACCATAAGGGCGACCAACAACCATATCATCCCATTTTTGAACATCAAAACTCCTTCACATACTTCTCAGTCCCGAGTGCAAAATGATAACAGCAGTTGGATTCTCCAAAAAAGGAGTGATGAGGTGTTTACAACCGTGGGCAGGGTTTCCAGAAGGCTAGAAGCGACAGGACGTATCGGCAAGAATAAGGTCCCGGGCTGCCCAGAGCATTCGTCCAAACCAAATTAACGCCCGCATTTTGAACACAAGGGCGGCGCCGATAAACAAGCATTAGACGAGCTCAACGGCACGCGCCTGCTTGATAAGACATCAGCTTTCCGATTTATCTCGAGACCGTGCGGATTGAGCCAGCAACAGCAATCCCAGGCCAATAAGCAGTATCGGCCAGTAGGGACCAAGCAGGTCCGCGCCGCCAAATATCGAACCGAAGATGAAGAAAAGGATGACGCTGATAAGCATCAGCCAACCACTGGCCTGGATTTGATCGCGCTTTCCGGGATCGAGCAACCCCATCAGCAAAATTCCAAAACCGACGAAACCCGGAATTAATGACCAGGCGTACGCCCAACTGCTGAAATTGCCAGTGACTGTCTGCCAGTAGAGCAGACCTCCGATCCCCGCCACGATCGAGGCCGGTACCAGCAGGCCCGTCGCGCCGCTTGTCAGGCCCCATATCAGAAGCGCTGCGCCAAACCCAATCAAATAAAAAGGCCAGGCGAAGTTCGCCTCCATCCAGGCGCCGAATTCAGGAACCAGCCTGATGGCAAGTAGCAAAGCTCCTGCCAGAATTAATATCAGCCCGAGGCCAATGCTGGATCGAGATCGTCTTTCCACGGTCGCCTTCAAAATACAATCAGTGTGATGATCCTTGCTTGTGATGATCAATATACTCTACGGAACAGGCCTCCGGGAGTTGCATTCGCTTGGCCACCGAAGGGAAGGATTCTTTTCTCCAGCGCAGCCCTCTCGGATCAGACGATACCCACTCCATGGACTTCCACCATGAAACTGCCCGCATGGACTTCATTCCATTGAATTTTAAGATCTGGCAAGAGCTGCCTGAGCACCCAGACATTTGTTTGAAAATGGGATGAGATTTCGCTTGTCTCAAAGCGGGACACCCCGGCGGCCATTGACAGCGGCAGCAGCAGCTGATCCGCCAAATGAACATCGACAGCAGCTCCGGTTCGGTGGTGCGTCAGCAATCTCTGACAGGCCTCCTCCGCGACGGCTTCGGCAGGCTTTCCAAGTTCGCCGTGGCCCGTGAACCCTGCACAAAGGGACTCGTACACAGCTGTCAGAAAAATCCCGGCACCTTTGCCCTGCGCGCTGATCCGCGCCGGCTCCACGCGATAGGGCACATCTAATTCTGCCAGCAGATTACGCGCTCGGTCGGTCATCCTCTGAGCGATATGGGCCGGAAGATTGCTGGCAACGGCAGCGCCCTCCACGGCCGTTAAAGCTCCTCGGCTTTCAATGATTAGTGGCTGCCAGCTCCTCGGTGGGGCTGGCACAACCTCCATCTGGATTCTGCCGCCGCCAGCTGGATAAAAGCCCCAGGAATCCAGCTCGGCCTCGACGTCCATGCCCAAAGCCTTCAACTGAGGCAGGTAAACCGAGTCCAGATAGTGGAAGGAAGGACTCCAACGCACGTGGGTTCCGCCGTTTAGCTGCAGCTGGCTCGTTCCCTCCGCTAAAGCCAGTGCCGGCAGCAGTGCCTGAGCCAGCAGTGTCACCGAGCCCGCACTGCCGCCCTCGGCCGCCTCGGCCACGTCGAAGGAGTATTCACCAGACTGCGGTCGTGTTGTCGGCTCAAAGGTGACTTCGGTGGAACGCAGGTGATCGCCCTTCACTTGCGCGCGGCAAATCTCCGCCAACGCCCAGACAGCAGTTAGATGTTGGGGCGCAAGGCCTGGATTTGAGCGATTGGCGCGGATCTTTTCCAACTGAACAGCCTGTCCGGTCACTGCCGCCAAGGAAAGGCTGGTTCGGAGCAGCTGTCCCCCACCTTCACCGTGAGATCCATCTATCGCAAGCAGATCATCCTCCTCGAAATCGCTCTGCAACGTCAACCTGCGTTGGCTCCATCATCACAAATGCTGTTAATATACCCGCGAACCTCTTATCACGATTCTACGTTGGCCTTGAAGCTTGAGTTTGAAAAAGGTTGACGACTTTGATCGCGGCTCCTTTACATCATAAGGCCACCAACATTGTGAATATTCAATCACAACCTTTCTGATGGATCCTGGCTTGCCGCTGTCTGTAGCGGAGTTCCGGCCGGGGGCAGCTTGACAGCACCGAGTGGGGAGGCGCCTGCTGACAAGAGCTCGAATCCAAAGAGCCCCTCCAATTGTGGAGGGGCTCTTCTAAAGCGCTTCAGCCCTTAATCTAGGAATGACGGGCTACTCCTCCGCAATGAGGCTGAAAGTGATCTCGACTCGTGAATTCACAGACAGGGTGCCCTCGCTGATGGGAACATCTCCGCCACGCCCCATGGCCGCTTCCATCACTGGTGACACCGCTCCTGAGCTTTGCTCATTCACGCTCAGCACATCCCCCAGCGAAAGATCCAATTCACCCGCCAGCTGGCTTGCTTGTTCGCGCGCATTGGCCACCGCTTCCTGGCGAGCCTCCGCCGCCAGTTGGCTGCGGTTGCTCAGGCTGAACCGCAGGCCCTGCACGCTGTTTGCGCCCGCGTTCAACGCTGCCTCGATCACAGCACCCACCTGGTCGACCTCGCGCACGGTCACAAGGACCGTGTTTTCCACCCGGTAGATACGCTCAGACTGCGCTGATTCGGTCCGCTCGGAAGTTTCGGGGAGGCGCGGCTCAGGAAACTCGGGCTCCTCCGTTAATACGGAGAAGTTGGTGGTCTGGATATCTTCGGGCGCCACGCCAGCATCTTGAAGCGCCTCGGTGATTTGGCGGACAGCTTCGTTGGAAGCTTCAATCGCCTGGCTCACGGAGGGGTTGCGGGCAACATGGCCCAATCGGACACTGGCTTGATCGGGCTCCCCGAAGGCCTGGCCTTCGCCGACGACAGTAACTGTATTTGGGCGATCAGCCTCATTTTCATCCACCACCACGGGTTCGGCGCTTCCGCAGGCGGCCAGGAGACCGGCAGCCGCCAGGAACAACAGTATTTTGATGGGATTTCTGAATTTCATGACAAATATCCTTTCCTGGTGTGATCGGGTAGATCCACACCACACAGCTATTGTTTGCTCCAAGATTAATGACGCAATATTGGGAGAAAATGTTCCCGGTGCGCTTCATTCCCATGATAGGAAATGCC
The DNA here is from genome assembly GCA_046537745.1 of Anaerolineales bacterium. GTDB lineage: Bacteria > Chloroflexota > Anaerolineae > Anaerolineales > E44-bin32 > DASWJQ01. The sequence goes on from JBKHKF010000054.1 coordinate 8,499, forward strand.
TGCATCCGTCGAACACGATCAAACCAGCTCAGGCGATGGGTGCGGTTCTGGAGCGGGATCGGGTGGAATTTCTCAGCGAAATTAATAGGCCAAAGGCCACTTATCCACGATCGGAATACAACTGATGGTGGGATAAAAAGAGGAGGCAGAAAGGATGAGAGCCTATTCATTCATTTGAAATAAAATTAATTGCGGCGGCAACGAAGGTTCAGGCGAACTCAGCCGCTGCCTTGACGCAGCATCTCGGCAAAGGCATCTGGCATTTCGCTCTGTTCGATCCCACGGGCAGCCCTCTCAACGTCATACGGGACACGGACAAAGCGTGCGTCCAGCTCACTTTCGACTGAACTCAACACCAAGTAGCAGGCTCGGGGATTGCCATCCTTCGGTTTGCCAACACTGCCTGCGTTGATGACGTGTCGGCCGCTTGGAAGAACTTTATGATAAGGGATATGCGTATGACCGCAGATTAAGACGTCCACCCCCGTGTCATCAAGCAGCCGTTCAAAGCTTCGATCCGGTCGATCTTCAAAGAGGTATTCGTTCACGCGCCTTGGACTTCCATGCACCAACATCACGCTGTACTCCCCCAAGGCGAAACTGATTTCCTGCGGCAGTTCTCGCAGATACTGCTTGTTATCTGGATAGGTCTGTTCATTGGTCCATGCGATGGACTTTTTTCCCCGAGCCTTGTCCTCATCGGTTCGATATGCACAGCCGCAATCGTCGCTGCTGTTCCCCACGCCTTGATCGTAGTTTCCCATGAGCGTCGGAATTGCCAACTCGCGGATCCTGCTAATAACCGCATTCGGCTCGGTCCCATAGCCCACCAGATCCCCCAGGCAGTAACGATCATCCAGGCCGAGGGACTCCATATCGGAAAGCACCGCATCGAGCGCGGGCAGATTGGCGTGAATGTCGCCGAAAATAGCAATGGGTTTGAGATCGGCCACAATCAATTCTCCTTACGGACCATCCCCAATCCTCCCACGAGCCTTTTCGAGCGGCTTGCAGGGAATCAGAGGAAAGAAGGCAATAGCATGGTTTCCAGCTGCGTCCTTAGCAATCCGTGAATGCCTGGACGAGCGGAATGATACGGACCCTGCGAACTGCGCCTGGATTCTATCGGAAAAGACAAGTTGGGATGGAGCAATCCAGGCCGAGTTTGCCTGTCATTGAGGTAAGTTGTGACTGGGGATGGAAACGTGGCCTAAAGGTGAAATCCGCGGAGGTTATCAGTCTGTGGAGTCACCCGGGTCGTCCGGCTGGCCAGCGTTATCCGGCGGGCCCTGGCCTTGGCCAGGTGGGCCAGGATCGCGGAAGTGAGCACGCACGCATGGCCAGTTTTCCTGGCATGTGCCGTTGTAGATCTCCAGAACATCGGCCACTGGCACAGCGTACTGACGTGCGATTTGCTCAGCCGTTCTCTCGATCGCCTCCTGGTTTCGATAATGCTCGCGCACACACTGCCAATCCTCCTGGCAGATCTCCTCATAGAGATTCAGGACTGATTCAACCGTCTGGTCGTACTGATTTGCGATTTGCTCGGCGAGGTGCATATCCTGCGTTGGCTGGGCTGACCTGTTCTCATCTGGAACCGGAAGATCGGTCGGACGCTCACCAGCACCCTGACCCGGGTTTTCGGGTGACCCCTGATCCCGGCGCTCTTGCCGATTTCGAGTCCGTTCGATCGCGCGCTCGATCGCCGCTTGCGCCTGAGGCGGGACTTGCTCGTGCACTCGCTCCAGTGCTTCTACATTGTTGGCGAGAACCTGATTAAGCTGCTCGGCAGCCGCCCCTGAATTCTCGGCCAGCTCACTCAACTCTTCCGTGACAGAAAGATAGCCTTCGACCGCCTGGTCAACATCTTGATATCGACCGTTGGAGGTCAGCGCTTCAATCTCATCGACCCGCTCCTCGGCGAAGGAAGCCAGCAATCTTGCATCGCCTTCTTCGCTGAAGGTTGCGGCCAATTGAACTTGCTCAAAGCCGCGCTTCACCGGGTACCAAAGATCTCCGGGCAGAGAAGCAGCCGCTGCGCCAGACACCCCGAACGCGCCAAAGGTGAGTGCAAGAACCAATAGAAGGCTGACGAGCACCGGGATGGGCCGGAGCAATTGTCGCCATATCGAGCGCCGCTGATGGCTCCGTTCGCGGGCTGGTGATTCCTCACCTCGCTGCAGAGCTCGCATTCGATTCTTGATCCGGATCTCCGAGTTCTTCAGGAAGGATTCATCCGGTCCCTCTGGGGCGAAATGTTTTCGGATCTCCACGGCAACTTGCAGCAGGCTGAGAGCCTCGCCGTCGACCTCCTCCGGCGCGCTGAATTCTTCCGCTGATGGATCCAACATAGCGGACAGAAGAAGATCGAGTTCCCGTTCTTTTTCACTCATCGCGGACACCAAATTGCTTTCGGAGCGCATTCAGCGCGCGGTGCTGGATGACCCGGATTGTCGAAG
>JBKHKF010000055.1:0-10925 GCA_046537745.1 Anaerolineales bacterium
CCTTAATCCCTTCTAAAGGTTTGTCCTATTCAACATGATACAATGCGCCCATGATGAAAGAGAACGAATACGATCACGAAGATCAATTAAACGAGGTGGATTCCCTCGAAGCCGAGAGCGAGCATTCGGAAGCCGCCGACCGCGACGAGGGTTACCTCCGTTTTCGACGGAGCCACCTATATGCCGTAATGCTCCCACTTGCTTTCGCAGCCGGATTGGCCGCGGGCTTTCTCGCTTGGGGCAAGGACGAGCCTGCGGCCAACGCAGGCCCGGTGGCCAACGCCAACCCGGCGCCGGTTCAAGAGACCCGGATGCAGGTGGAGACCGACGACGACCCCGCCATCGGCCCCGCCGATGCACCCATCACCATCGTCGAGTTCAGCGATTACAACTGCCCCTACTGCACCAAGTTCCATGAGGAGACCTTCCAGGCGCTGCTGGATGCCTATCCAAACCAGATCCGATTCGTCTATCGCGATTTCCCCATCACCAGTCAGGAATCCTTCCGCGCCGCCCAAGCCGCCGAATGCGCCGGGGAACAGGACGCCTACTGGGAGTTCCATGATGCGCTCTTTTCCGGATCAGCTGGATTGGGCCTGGATGCCTACCAGCAGTATGCGCAGGAAATAGGCCTGGATGCTGATTCGCTTTTAACCTGTATCGAGGAGGAGCGCTTTGCCTCGGAAGTGGAGGCGGACGCACGCTATGCGGCCGAACTGGGTGTCACCGGCACGCCCACCTTTTTTATCAACGGTGTCCCACTCGTGGGCGCACAACCGCTGAGCCGGTTCACACAGATCATTGACAACGAGCTGAACTGAGCTTAATCATCAAATTGACCAGGCCGCCCCGATTGGGGCGGCTAGCTTTTTAAACAAGCCCAGATGCCATGCGACCCTACTGCGCTTGATTGACCGGCGGCTCATGGCGCCGAAGCCAAGCCACAAGCACATCATTGAATTCTGCTGCCGAATCGATAGGTGTGCCGTGGCCTGAAGCCGGGAACACTCGTAGGCTGGCAGAAGGGATCCCTTGGTCTAATTCCCGCTTGCAGCCTGCGCTCACCACTCGATCTCTTTCACCCGCAACCACCAGCACCGGTATCTTCAGATCCGAAAGCGATTCGCGCACATCGAAGGCAGCGATTGCTCGGATTAGATACCAGTAGGTTCTCTGATCGACCGCCGCAATGCGCTCGGCTGCCATCCGGCGCAGGCCCGCCTGGCCCGGCTCCGGGAAAACGGAGCGCGCCACCCATCTGCCAAGCCAGTCCATACGATCCGCCAGCAGCAACGCGCCGCGTCCGAGGGCGTGGATGCTCCCCCGCACGCTCGAGCGAAAGCGGGCGAAGCCGTTGACCAGGAGAAGCGATTGAACACGCTCCGGATGCTTCAGCGCGAGCTGAAGACCCACCAGCGCACCCAGCGATAATCCAACCACGTGAAAAGGACCCTGATCGTGAACGTCCATCAACTGCACCAATGACTCGGATATCTCGCCAATCGTAGTTGATTTATCAAGCGGGGGGCTGGTGCCATGCCCGGGAAAGTCCACCACGAGAATCGGCCAGCGCTGTCGCAGCACTGCGAGCTGCGGCAGCCAGTCCTGGCCGCTGGACCCCAGGCCGTGCAGCAACAGTACCGGGCTGCCTCCGGCCGTCTTTGTTTCAAACCACCTGTGGTCCAAAGAAAACTGGTCGCCAGCGTTCATCTTTGAAAGAGATATCCTTCAGATTTCACAAAAACTCGATCTGGCCGTTATATAGTACAGGGGGTTGTCTCCAATCACACCCGGGCAGGAGCCATGCGATTCGAAGAGGTCATCGCCAGCTATCACGATGAAATATACCGGTACCTTTTCCGGAGGTGCCTGTCGGGGGACTCACCGGATCCCGAGGCGGAGGCGGAGGATCTGACTCAGGACACCTTTGAGCAGGCGTTTCAGGCATACGATCGCTTGCGTCCCAACAGCAACGTCCGCGCCTGGCTCTACAAGATCGCCCGTAACCGGGCTAACGATCACTATAACAAGCAGCAAGGGCCTCTTGGATCAACGGGGCCGGAAATACTGACAACCTCCGGTCAACGGAATCCCGAGGCACAGCACGCCAAAGAACAACAGCGAAATTGGCTTCTGCTGCAAGTCAGGGATCTACCCGAAAAGCAGCGGGAGGCGCTGACCATGCGCTATCTTCAGGAACTGAGCTACGCCGACATCGCAGAGGTTCTATCCTGCTCCCAGGACAGCGCTAGAGCCAACGTGCATCAGGCGCTCTCCAAACTTCGGCTAACCAACCAAGGTCAGGAAAAAGCACCATGAACAATCGCAGGAACAAAGACGAGGCCATGATCAGAGACTTGCGGGAATCCATCCCGGAGCCGGCGGACGCATCCCTCCAGCGCTCGCGCAGCAGGGTTCAGGCCTGGTTTAAAAGCGCGGCAGAGAAAATATTCTGGGACAGCCTTGAGACTCCTGTCGGCCGCTTGCACCTGGCAGCCACGGATCGGGGGTTGATCGAAATCAGCTTTCTTGAGAGCTCCGAGGCCTTCCTGCGCCGGCTCGATCCAAAGTCGCACCTCATCCAGGATGGACCAGCGCTGGCGAGGTATCGCCGCCAGTTGCAGGAGTATTTTGACGGGCGACGGCGCGCTTTTTCATTGCCTACCGATCTTTCCAGCGTGACCGAGTTTCAACGATTGGTTTTGATTGCGACTTCAAGGATCCCTGCAGGAGAAGTCCGATCCTACGGCGAGATTGCCGAGGCCATCGGCCGCCCCAGAGCGGCCAGGGCGGTGGGCCAGGCGCTCGGCGGCAATCCGATCCCTATCGTGCTGCCTTGTCATCGGGTGGTGACCAGCAGCGGCAGATTGGGCGGCTACGCCGGCGGGCTTAAACGCAAACGCACACTTCTTATGCTCGAGGGGGCACTGCCGCTTACGTGAAAATTTCAGCGCGGGTGATCCTGGCTCAATTAGGTGGTGTGGCGATTATGGTGGGGGCTACTCCCCCACCCGCGCATAGTGGTCTTTGAGTTCCGCTACCGGCAGCGTTAAAAACCCTTCTTCCTTGTGGCCCACCTGGAGCACCCGATCGGTGCTGGTCCCCACCAGATAGCTGATGTAAGCCGAGAGCAGCGCATCCAACTGCTCGCTATCATACAGATCCCGCAATGGCAGTTCCCCCCGCAACAGGTGGTGCCGGGTGATCTCTTCCAGGCTGCGCATGGGGTTCGGGATCTCCAACCCTTCCAGGAAAAGCACCAGTTGGCGCTGCAGCCGCCCCTCCAGGGTTTCCTTGGGAAAAGGCTGTCGCTTTAGCAATGCGGTGAAGCCGGCATGGGGCTGTACTTCGAGCATCAACTGACGTGTTGGTTTGCCGCCAACCCGAAAATAGCTGAAGCCCATCTCCTCCAGGCGTTGATAGAGCTTCAATCCGTGCTGCAGCCACTTGGTCGCAATCCGGTCCAGCGTCGCCGTGTTCACCAGACGGATATTGCGCCGGCGCAGCTCAAATTCGGCCACCCGCCAATTGCGCCATGTATCTCCATCCCGCGGCAGATCGTAGCTATCACGCACCTCCGGCCGTTTGAGCACACCCTGGCTTCCGCCTTGCGGTGAATCAATGGCGACGATGGCCGCCTCCTGTCCGCCGATAAAAGCCAGCACCTCTTCAAGATCGCCTTGATCGCGAGCGACCAGGCGCAAATCCGGATCGAGCGCCACAAAGTGGATGGGACGGCCGCTAGAGGAGGGGTTTACGCCTATATAAACCGCTTCGGTGAAAAACATAATCGCCTCCTTGATGAACCGCCGGAACGCTCAGGCGGCTGGTCCGCTCGATGTAGGCCTTAACAGTTGGTCAAATTCCTGCCACGCGCGTTGGTCTGTTTCATAAGGTGAGAGCCAGGGCGCTTCCGCTGCCTGACGTAGCGCGGCCCGCAGACTGGTGCCCTCGTACATCAGATAGGAGACATAGGCCCAGCGGGTTCGATGGCGGCTGTGGATACTGTGAAGAAGAACCAGCCGTCCATTCTCAACGCACTCAAAAAGGAACCTGCCGGCCAGCTCGCGATCCGCTGGCTTCGCCTCGCCTTCGTCCACAATGTCCAGCCATAGGAGCTGATCGGGCGGCTGCCCCTGGAAGAGAGCCGGTCTTCCCTCGCTCAGAGTCAAAACTGCCGAGATCCCTGTTTGCTTCCGGAAGGAATCCCAGGTCCCCGGTATGTGGCTGCCTCCTGCCGCGAATATCCGATCATGCACCCAGGCCACCGGCGCCAGTTCGCCTCCTGTCAAACAAACCAGATCTAAGTCGATTATACGTCCGGCTTTTGACGAGGGCGAACCCCAAGGCTATACTCAAAGTCACACACCTTCCGTTGAAATATGCCGATTTCAGCTGCCAGGCTGATCGCCCTGGACCAAATATTCCCCATGGAGGAAGCCGGTAATGGCCGAGAAAGAAATGTTCAAGTTGACCTACGCGACCATGTTCGACCCGCCCGAGGAACTGCACGATCGCTACGAGGCGGAGCTAGATGAGATTAAAAGCAGCATGGGTGATGAGATCGCCATGATGATCCGCGGCGAAGAAGTCACCGCCGAGGAGAAGTTCGAGAACCGCTCCCCTATTAACCGGGACTGGATGCTCGGCACTTTCCAGCAAGGCACCGTCACCCACGCCGAGGAAGCCCTGGCTGCCGCCAAAGAGGCCTTCCCTGTTTGGTCCGGCAAGAACTGGCAGGAGCGGGTGGAGATCATGCGGCGCGCCGCTGATAAGATCAACGAGCGCATCTTTGAGTTCGCCGCCGTCGTCTCGCTTGAGGTGGGCAAGAATCGAATGGAAGCCTTGGGCGATGTGGCCGAAGCGGCCGACTTGATTCGCTATGCCTGCGACCAGATGGAAGAGAACGAAGGCTACATCGTTAAGATGGGCAAGGACCCATTGAAAGGCTATGACGCCACCAACCATTCGGTCCTGCTTCCCTACGGCGTGTGGCTGGTCATCAGCCCCTTCAACTTCCCGGCGGCGTTGACCGGCGGCCCGGCCGGTGCCGCCCTGGTGGCCGGCAACACCATTGTGATGAAGCCGGCCAGCGACACCCCCTGGACCACCCGGCTGTTGGCTGAATGCTTCCGGGACGCCGGCTTGCCAGAGGGTTCCTTCAACTACGTCACCGGACCTGGCAGCACCACTGGAAATGCGCTGATCAGCAGCGACCTGGTGGACGGGATCACCTTTACCGGTTCCTTTGACGTCGGCATGCACATCTACCGCAGTTTCGCCAGCGGCCCCTACCCACGACCGACCATTCTCGAAATGGGCGGAAAGAACCCATCCATTGTCACGGACAAAGCTGATCTCGAACGCGCCACCACAGGAATCGTACGCTCCGCTTTCGGCCTGCAGGGCCAGAAATGCTCGGCCAACTCCCGCATATACGTCCAGCGCCCGGTCTACGATGAGTTCCTGGAGCGCATGGCGGCCATGACCAAAGACCTGAAAATCGGCGACCCAACCGAGCGGGATGCCTTCATGGGTCCAGTCGTCAACCAAAGCGCATATGACGACTTCAAGACCTTCACCGAGGAGCTCTCGGAAGCTGGGGAGTTCCTGGCCGGCGGAAAAGTACTGAGCGGTGACCTGTATGACAACGGCTATTATTGCCAGCCGACCATCTCCGTCGAGGTGGACGGTGATCACCGGCTCTGGCGCCACGAGATGTTCCTGCCCATTACCATGGTTCGCCCCTTCGACAACCTGGATGAGGCGATGAGCTGGGCCAACGATTCGGTCTACGGTCTGACCGCCGGCTTTTACGGATCCGAGGAGCAGGCGGACTGGTTCTTCGAGAACATCAAAGCGGGTGTCACCTACGCCAACCGCCCACAGGGCTCCACCACCGGCGCCTGGCCTGGCTTCCAGCCTTTCGGCGGCTGGAAGGGCTCAGGCTCAACCGGCAAGAACGCCGGCGGTCACTACTACTTGCCGCTGTATATGCGCGAGCAAGTCCACACGCTGATCCGATAGCCTCTGCCCCCTCCTGACTTCAGGAGGGGGGATTTTTCCTTTCATGACCGCTCGCCTGGGATCCGCGCTCATCTTGATCGGCATCGTGCCGATGGTCATTTTCCTTGTGACCAGCAGCGCGGGGCGCGGGGACCTGTTGACACTGTTAGCCGGAGCGGCTGTCAGCGCGCTCGGCCTGCTGCTACGCCGTCGGCGTCAGAAGGAATCGATAGATGGCGGCCGCTTCCAGACGCTGCGTCGGATGATGGGTGAGGACGCTCCTTCCGAGGAAGAGGAACTGTGATCGCCTCGCTGCTACTCCGAACAGAAGCTCATCCGCATGACGCTGGCCAGCAGCACCGTGGAACATTGACCAGATTGGATCCTTCATGCTGAAGGATCTTGAGGTGGCCTATGTCTCGGTGGATATCGAGTCCGCCGGGCCGATCCCGGGCCGCTACGCCATGCTATCTTTGGGTGCCTGTCTGGTGGCCGATCCATCCACTGCAATCTACCTGGAGTTCAAACCGGAGACGATGGATTTCGTACCGGAAGCCCTGGCGGTCAGCCAGCTCTCCCTGGAGGATTTGGTCAGGACCGGTCTTCCCCTTCAAACCGGCATGGCCCGATTGGCGGAGTGGCTGCATGCCAGCGTTCCCGCCGGCCAATCCCCTATCCTCGTCGCCTTCAACGCCCCCTTCGATTGGAGCTTCGTCAACTACGCCTTTCATGAGACACTGGGCCATAACCCTTTTGGGTACGCCGCCCTCGACATCAAGGCCTTTGCCATGGGATTGACGGGCTCTCGCTGGCAGGACACCTCCTTTGACACGCTGACGAGAAAACTGCTCGCCAGCCGGCAGCTGACCCATCACGCACTGCAAGATGCGCTGGACCAGGCAGAGGTCTTTCACGAGCTGCTTCAGCTCGCGCGAAAGAAGTAGAATCCACAAAACACAAATTCTCCGGGAGAAGGATGAAATGAGCGAAGGTAAATCAGCCAGGCCCAAGGACGAACTCAAGCAAATTCTCGAATCCGCCGAGCGTCTTGGCGTGGAGATCGATGAGGAAGAGGCCCTTCAATGGCTCACGGCCATGGCGGCCCAATCCGGCGATGATGACATCGTCATCGACCATGAGCAAGGGGTCTTCGGCCACAAAGTCAGCATGTTGGATTTCAGCCCGGAGGAACTCGCTCGCTTCCGTGAACTTGGTGACCTGGTGCAGTTCGGCGATGTGGAAGGCGAGGTTGAGACTGCGCTGGCACTCTCCGGATCCGCGGCGCAATCCAGGATCCAGACTTATCCAGGCGACTCCGATTTCTTCGAGCGCATCAACATCATCGCTCCCACCAGAGAGCAGGCCTGCCAGCGCCTGGCCGAGCTCATCCGGGAGAAAGCCCTGGCCACCGAGCACGGCGAAGGCTATCAGCTCATGGAGGTCAAATTTGGTTCCTATCCCTCCGATCTGATTGTGGATGGGGAGAAGCAGGGAGCCGGCTCGCCTATTTCCTGGTCGCCGGATCAGATCAAAGCGGGTGAGATCAAAGGCCAGACACCGGACGGCGCCCTGGTCACTCTGACCTGGGAGCAAGCCGCGCAGGACCCTGGTTGGTGCAAGCTGGATTGGGTGGTGGCTGATTCCATCCGGGGCACGCTTTCCAACGCAAGCAACATGCTCGATGTCACCTGGGAGGCACCCGATGGCAGCATCACGCCGCTGGACGGCTACCTGGATCCCTATTTCCAGGAGATCTATCTCGAGGCTGAGTCCATTCCGATCTTCTCCAAACTATCCGAACACGTTTCGCCCAATGCGCTCGACGACTATGTCGAGCAGCTCGAGGGCGAGGTGAAAAAATATCTGACCAAAAATCCGAACTATGGCAAAGCCGCCAAGCGGATGTACAACATTTTCCGCCTGAGCGGCCGCTATCAGGAGGCAGCCTACATTCGTGAGCTCTTCGATGAGCCCGCCTCCCTGCTTTATCAGGTCTGGTCTTTAATCCGGACCATCGACGAGGCCGCCTCTCCGGACAGCGCCATCGCGCCGGAGATTTTGGCAGAGCAGGCGAATGACCTGATCATCGCCGCTGTCGAGGTGTTGGAAGGACCTCAGGAGAAGGAAATCCTGGAGCACCTGCTGCGCCTGAAAGACCGCCTGGCCGATCCCGAGCTGCCGCCCGGCTCTGAGGCGGTGCAGGCGGCACGGGCTGAGGTGATCAACCTCGTCAACAACTTCTTTTACGAGCGGCTGACAGGTCTGCCGCCGATCAAAGAGTACATGACCGAGTTTACCGGTTGAGTCCGGGTGAAAGCTTTCAGCCTGCATATGCGGAAAGAAATAAGGGAGCTAGAGGCGAGGCGCCGCTTCAGTCATTGCTGACATCACCGCTGAGCTATGCTCCATTTCTATAGATAATTGACGATTGATCCGATCGGAGGCACTTGTATGACAACGCCCACCGACGAGAACAGGACCCAACCATCCATCCTTCGGCGCATTTTCTTTGAACCCTTTCAGGTGCGCCTGCGATCGGGCTGGCGACTGCTGCTCCACACAATATTAACCATATTCCTGCTTTTCTTTTTCAGCGCGCTCATCACACTTCTGGGCACTTCCCTCGGATTGGCTGAAATTGACGTGAGCGACCCGGCTCAGCTAAATTCACCGCTGCTGCTCCTCGGACCACTGATTGGAATTACAGCTGCCACCTGGATTGCCCGCCGCTGGCTTGACCGCCGCAGCTTCCAATCGCTCGGGTTTGCGTTCGATGAGCTTGCCATCCGGGACTTGCTCTTTGGGATACTGATGCCGGCTGCGCTCTTCGCCTTGATCTTCCTCTTTGAATGGATCGTCGGCTGGCTCCAAGTTGAAGGCACAGCCTTTTCCGCCAATGAAGTTTCCAGTCCCATCGGACCCTTCCTTTCCGCTGCTGTTACCTTCATCATCGTCGGCTACCAGGAGGAGCTGCTCAGTCGCGGCTATCACCTGCAAAACTTGATCGAAGGCACAAATATTCCCATCGGCCTGTTCATCTCCTCCGGCATCTTCGCCCTGCTTCACGCTGCCAATCCTGGCGCCAGCGTGCTCTCCACCCTGGGTATATTGCTGGCGGGCTATTTCCTGGCCTTCGGCTGGTTGAGAACCGGCCAGCTTTGGCTGCCCATTGGCCTGCACATCGGCTGGAATTTCTTTCAGGGTACGGTCTTCGGCTTCCGGGTGAGCGGCACCAGCGGCTTCAGCCTGATTCGCCACTCCGTCGATGGCCCCAGGCTCATCACCGGCGGCGCCTTCGGCCCCGAAGCCGGACTGGTCGGCTTCGTCGCTATGGCGTTGGGCGCGGCGGCCATCTGGTGGTACACGCAGGGGCGTGAGACAGAATTACGGCCGGAACCCGTCGCATCCGAATTCCCGCACCCAGGCGAGACTGGACCTGGTCATTAACGTTCCGCCAAGACGACCTTGATACACTAATCTAAGATAAGAAAATCTTATGCACACTACCGTGCATGGAACCAAAACTTGTCAGAGAAAGGAAATCATGGTTGAGCCAGAATTCCCCATTGAGATCCACTCAGAATCTGACGCATTAACACCAACCTTAATCGACAAAATTATGCAGCGCCTCGAGGAGATAAAAGGCGACCACACCGATATGGTGGGCGCGGCCGTCAACGTCCGTGAGATCGCTAAGGGTGAGGATTCTCGTTTTGAGTTTAAGGTTATCGCTTACACACGTCCCGATCAGACGGTGGCCTCCGAGAAATCCAACAACATCCGCACCGCTATGAATGGTGCCCTGGATGCGCTCGAACGCCAGATCAGGGATAAACGCGAGAAGCTCAAGGAGCATTGGAAGCGTCCTGACTTACGGGACGATTCTGAAATCATACCCTGATAAAACACATCCATTCAACAATCAGATAATCCAACTGGAAAGGAGCGACCTTGGCATGACACCCCCCACCAGGGAGACCTTAGAGAGCCTGGCTACTAGTTCAGGGGTGCCTCACATTTCCATCTACCTGCCCACCGAGCGGGCCGGCGATCGGACACAACAGAATCCTATTCGGTTCAAGAACCAGCTGGACAAGGCCCGAAAGGACCTGGAGGCCCTGGGTTTTTCCGGTCGGGATATTGACGAGCTGCTATCACCGGCCAAGGCGCTGGTCGAGAACTACGAGTTCTGGCAGAATCAGCAGGCAGGACTGGCCGTCCTACTCAGCCAGGATCGATTCGAAACCTACCGGCTCTACGATGATGTCCCCACCCTAACGCTCGTCAGCGATCGCTTTCATTTAAAGCCCCTGATCCCAAGCACCACTGGGCAGCACCGCTACTATGTACTGGCACTGGATGAAGGCGGAGTCGCGCTGTACCGGGGCGATCGTCGGGGCGTGGAACCCATCACACTGGAGGGTAGTCCAGACTCGCTGTCCGAATTCTTACAGTGGGACGACCCCGAAACAGAATTGCAGTGGCACACGGAGACCAGCCGGCTGGACCTGATGCGGATTGACCAGGGCACCCAAAAGCGCAGTTCCATGTTTCATGGCCACGGCGCCGGTGGGGTCCAAGAGACCAAGACTGAGAATCTGATCCGCTTTCTGAAAGCGCTGGATAACGCCATCCGCGCGATGTTGTCCGGGGACAGCGATCCCCCGCTGGTACTTATGGGCGGTGATGAACTCATCGGCCATTACCGGAAGGTAAACGGTTACGAGAACTTAATGGAGGAGGCGGTCCAGCAGGTTCCCAATGTACTCAAGCCCGTCGAAATCCACGAGCTTGCCTACCCGAAGGTGGCCGAATACTTTGATTCCGACCGCCAGCAAGCCTATCAACGCTTCCATGAAATTGAGGAGGGAATGTCCACCGTTGATCTGGAAACCACCATCAATGCCGCAATAGAAGGT
>JBKHKF010000056.1:0-10921 GCA_046537745.1 Anaerolineales bacterium
GGAATGTCCGGCATGGGTTTCAATCCGCTCAACCAAGAGAGCCTTTCGCCTGCCACTTTCTGGCTAGCGATATCACATTCGAAAGCCTCTCCATCTCCGCCTCCATGACCTTGCGCCCGGCAGCAGTCAGCCGATAGTAGCGTCGACGTTCATCTTCAAACTCCGGATCAGGGCGATCTTCTAGCTCTTTAATCATGCCTCGCTCGAGCAGCCGCCGGATGGTGCGATAAAGAGTTGCCGGGCCTAAAGAAATACCAATCTCGGGATGCTCTTCAATGGCCTTCATGATGGCATATCCATGATTTTCACCAGCGCTTAACACCAGCAATATATGGAATTCTGCTTCGGTCAGAGGAAGCTGATCGTTTGGATTTGAAGTTTCCATCTGTGCCTCTATATCCATAGTGCATATAGTTATAAAGAATATACTTTAAACATGCATTAATGTCAACAAAACATCTCGGCCAACTAAGAGTTTGAAGATTAAACATGTTTCAACCAGGATAGAAATTGGGATGGGATGAGGAGTGAATTGGACAGCCTCCGGCCCTTTTGGTAAAATCCAAAGCCGTTGGGGGTTCGTCTAGTGGTAGGACAGCGGTCTCTGGAACCGTAAGCCCAGGTTCGAATCCTGGACCCCCAGCCTAGAGGAAGTTTCTTGCTCGGCCACATCACCGAGCGCCCGCGCCCAGGCAGCCGCCTGGGCGAAGTTTTTGCCCTCCCCCATTGCCAATCAACGTTCCATCAAAAAGCACGTCGGCATTTTCATGTACGGCCAGGTCCACGCTCGATCTGATACACTCTTTTGGTTTCAATGAATGGTGAAATACTGCATTCGTATATGACGGATCGAGCTGATGCAGAGGAGACAATAGCGCAGGTCCCGCCTGCTGAGTTCCGATGCTATCTTCTAATCTCACTTTCTTGCGTTCAGCCCTGGGTTCAGAGCCCAGAGCTCTTCCTGTGCTAAAATCCTCCCGCCATGCTGGATATTCTGCGCACCTTCATCGACCTCAATCGAGACCTGATCTTCTTCGTTTACGGCCTTTCCTTCTTCATCCTCGGACTGGCCATCACGCTTCAATCGCGCCAGAGTTCCCGGTTGGACCTGGCCAGAGCCCTCACCTGGCTCGGGGCTTTCGGCTTCGCTCACGGATTCCATGAATGGGGTGAATACTTCATCCCGATCCAGGCGGCCTACCTCTCTGAATCGACCGTGGCCGGGCTGCATGCGCTCCGACTGCTGCTGCTTGCACTTTCCTACAGCTTTCTGCTGGAATTCGGCGCCCGACTGATCCGACCGGACAGGAGATCCCAGATTATCACCCGCGCCAATCTTGTTCTTTCTACAGCATGGCTACTGGTGACCTTCCTGGTATTAAGGACGATCTATCAAAGTCCTGATTGGTTCAACATCGGCGACGCGCTGGCTCGCTACTTCATCGGCTTCCCCGGCGGCCTGGTGGCCGGCTATGCGCTGCGCCAGCATACAATGGAACGAATCGCGCCGCTTGACCTGCCCAACATCGTCCGCAGCCTTCGCATCGTCGGCTTGAGCCTGGCTGGCTACGCTTTTCTCGGCGGACTCATACCGCCCCCGGTGCCTTTCTTCCCCGGCAATTTTCTCAACACGGCAAGCTTCGA
Source organism: Anaerolineales bacterium (assembly GCA_046537745.1). Classification (GTDB taxonomy): domain Bacteria; phylum Chloroflexota; class Anaerolineae; order Anaerolineales; family E44-bin32; genus DASWJQ01. The sequence goes on from JBKHKF010000056.1 coordinate 1,645, forward strand.
ATCGGCGCTCATTATTCCGCCCTCGATTCTCCGCTCCACGCTCGGGCTCATTATCGCCATCTTTATGATTCGCGCGCTGGAGGTTTTCGATGTGGAAATCAACAGGCGCATCGAAGATATGGAACAGGCGCAGCTGCTCCAGGTCGAACATCAGCGGATCGCCCGGCAGCTGCACGATGGCGCTATTCAGAAAGTGTACACCTCCGGTTTGCTGGTACAGTCCCTGGAAAACCACTTGCAGGATACTGAGATAGCTGAGGCGCGCTTCGACCGAGCTGTCAACGCGCTCAACGACGCCATCCTGGATCTACGCAGCAGCTTGCGGGAGCTCTCCCCATCGCCTTCCTCCGAAGATCTCGTGGATCGGCTGGAGGAACTCACACGGGACCCGCGCATTCGTTCCTTTCTTGATGTGTCCTTGGAAACGGAGCTTCCCGAACAGCCTGTCACGGATCCCCTTCGTATTGAGCACGTGGTTGCCATCACCTCTGAGGCATTGACGAATGCGGTCCGGCACGCCCAGGCCGATCGGGTATGGATTCAGGCGCGCCTTCTGGATAGTGAGCTTCAGATAACCGTTGAGGACAACGGGGTTGGCATTGCCAACACTGCTCCAGGCGGATTCGGTATTCGCAACATGCGTGATCGAGCCCGTCTCCTGGAGGGGCGATTGGAGATCAATCAGCGTCCCGAGGGCGGCACCAGCGTCAAATTACAGGTTCCAGCGGAGGCTTCCTCGTGAGCCCAACCCGTATCGTTCTTGTGGATGACCTGGAAGTGGTCCGCCTGGGCCTGATGACCCTGATTAATGACCAGGACGACTTGAAGGTGGTGGCCGAGGCGGGCAGCGCCGAGGAGGCACTTCGCGCCGTCGAAGCTCACCAACCAGATGTTGTGCTCATGGACATCCGGCTGCCTGGCAAAAGCGGCATCGAAGCCACGCAGCAAATCAACCAGGCTTATCCCGATGTGAACGTGGTGATGCTCACTTCCTTTGTGGATGATGAACTGATCATCCAGGCGATCCGGGCAGGCGCCGCCGGATATGTATTGAAGCAGGTCGGCAATGAAGAGCTGCTGCGTGCGATCCGTGCGGCCGCCCGGGGCGAATCCCCGCTTGACCCCTCCAGCTCGACACGGCTGGTTCAGAGGATCAGGGAACTCGAACGGGAATCGGATCAGGAGGCTTTTCGAGAGTTATCCGCCAGGGAGATGGACGTGCTGGTGGAACTCACCCGTGGCAAGAGCAACAAGGAAATCGCCTCGGAGCTCAATCTGAGCGACAAAACTGTCAGGAACTACGTCAGCAACATCCTGCAGAAGCTCCAATTGAGCAATCGAGTTGAGCTGGCCACCTATGCGCTGGAGCATAACTTATTGGATCGGTTTGACATTGAAGGATAACCAGCGATCGTCGCCCGTGATATGGATAGCCGGGAGGGCTGGTCAAATGGACCAGCCCTCCGAGTGTTCTATTGAATTGACTTACCGAGAAGAAATATGTTTCTTCAGTCTCCCGCTGGTGCAGGTTCCAGCACAGCCCTCGGTGATTTTTCATGCTGCCAGGGAGTTCCGATGATCGGCAGCAAGAAGTAGTCCAATCCGATGTAGCCTGAAACCTTCCAGGCCAAAATTAAGCCGACGGCGATCACGAACAACAGTGGGTTGGTTGATGCCGACCCTGCCATCATGAAGTTCCAGTTCATGAAGCCGCCGAAGAAGGCGGCGATGCCGGTGAACGCACCGACGATCAACGCCACCCCGACCAGGAATTCCCCCGTAGCCACCAGCTTGGCGAACCATGTGTAAGCCTGGGCATCCAGCAGCATCTGAATGAAGTCGCGGTAAAAGCCGAAAGCAATCGGTGGGCGGCCTTCCGCCGGCACGGTTACCGCGTAGGACCAGAAACCCTTCAACGCTTCGCCGCCATTCATCCAGGCAGGATTGGTGATCTTGCCCAGGGACGAATCCAGCCATTTGTAGCCCAGCCAAATGCGCGGGACCAACCACAGCCAACCGAACATCGGGTTGTTGAGAAGCTGCTGCACAAATGGCGGATCGGTCACAACCTTACCGCTGCGAGTCTTTACCTTATCCATCGTTCTGTTCTCCTCTCCTTGGCGGGATCTACTTCCCGCATTTTTTCCTGATTTCCGAACTGCAATCTAAGTATCAGTGGGTCCCCCACTTTTATGAAGGGGCAGGTGTCCCTGATTTGGTAGGGACAGCCCTACCATGCACGCCATCAATGGATCCTGAGCCTGCTGAACATTCAACATAAGGTGACCTGCCAACCCTTTTGTCGGGCTTGGCGCTGTTATAATCGGGTCGTGAGCGAGAACATCTGGCAGGAAGCGTTGCGCCGAACCCGCCGCGGACCTTTAGGGCAGCTGGCGGGTATTTTTGGGGCGACCGAACTCGACGAAGATTTCTGGGAGCGGTTGGAGGCCGGCCTGATCCAGGCCGACGTTGGTGTCCGGCCCAGTCTGGCCATCGTTCAGGAACTCCAACAGGATACCCGGGAACACGGTTGGTTCGAGGCTGCCGAGGCCCGAGAAGGCCTGCGGCAAGCCATCCAGAGGCGGCTTCAAGCAAGCAGCGAAGTGGAGCCCCACGGCCAGCCCCATGTGATCCTGATGGTAGGGGTGAACGGATCCGGCAAAACGACCAGCGCCGCCCGCCTGACTCATCGCCTCAAAGAACAGGGGCATTCGGTGATGCTGGCGGCTGCCGACACCTACCGGGCCGCCGCTGTTGAGCAGCGCGCAAGTTGGGCGGAACGGCTTGGCGTGCCTATCGTTCGAGGGCCCGAGGGAGGCGATCCGGGCGCTGTGGTCTTTCAGGCCTGTCAGCAGGCCGCCAATCAGAACATCGGGGTGGTAATCGCCGACACCTCCGGCCGGATGCACACCCACCACAACCTGATGGAGGAGCTGAAGAAGATCCATCGGGTGGCGGGCAAAGCTGCCGAAGGTGGACCGCACGAAACGCTGCTGGTTCTGGACGCGACCACCGGCCAGAACGCACTGATGCAGGCCGAATCCTTTCTGGAAGCTATTCCTGTTACCGGTGCGGTGCTGGCCAAGCTGGACCACTCTGCGCGCGGCGGCGTCGCCGTCGCGATCAGCTCTGAGTTGGGCTTGCCGCTTCAGTATGTGGGTTTAGGCGAAGGGATGGAAGACTTACGTCCCTTTGATCCGGAGAAATATATTGAGGGCCTGCTGGCCGAGGCATAGCCATCGGCCAGCCAGCCTTCCGAGTAAGAAGAAGGAGAACGGACAAAGTGGAAGATCTTATTAAAAGGCTCGAGGAGGCTCAAGAACGCATTGAGGACCTTCTGGTGCGCCTTTGACTACGCGAAGCGAACGGAGGAGTTGGCAGAACTAGAAGCCGCAGCCGAGGATCCCAAACTATGGGATGACCCCGACCGCGGTCAAAAAGTCATGCAGCGTATGTCGAGAGTGCGCGACCAAGTCGAGTATTGGCAGGATCTGGAACAGCGGGCACAGGATACGCTGGAGCTCGCACAGCTCGCCGATGACGACATGAGAGCCGAGCTGGAATCCGAGGCAGCTTTTATTGAAGCTGAACTGGAGAAACGTGAGTTTCAAGCGCTGCTCTCCGGCGAGTACGACCGGGATGACGCGATCCTTGCAATCCACGCCGGTGCTGGTGGCACCGATTCACAGGATTGGGCGGAAATGCTGGAACGAATGTATCTCCGCTGGATGGAAGACAGCGACTACGAAAGCGACATCCTCGATCGGAGCGAAGGCGAGGAAGCCGGCGTAAAAAGCGTGACAATCGCAGTCAACGGAGAGTATGCTTACGGCTATCTAAAGGCCGAGCAGGGCGTCCATCGCCTTGTGCGCATATCACCGTTTGATTCTGCCAACCGGCGGCACACATCTTTCGCTCTCGTCGAGGTGTACCCCCAGGTGGAGGCGACGGATGAGGTCGAGATTAATCCCAACGATCTGAGGATCGACACCTACCGCTCGGCCGGGGCCGGCGGCCAAAATGTGCAGAAGAACGAAACGGCGGTGCGGATTACGCACGAGCCCACCGGCATTGTGGTGACCTGCCAGAACGAGCGCTCACAGTTGCAGAACCGCGAGAACGCGATGAAGGTACTGCGGGCGCGGTTGCTGGATCTCAAGCGGCAGCAGCAAGAAGAGGAGCTGGCGGAAATCAAAGGAGACCACGTGCAAGCCGAATGGGGATCACAGATTCGATCCTACGTGCTGCACCCGTATCAGATGGTGAAGGACCACCGCACCGGCCATGAAACAGGCAATACCAATGCAGTTCTTGATGGCGATTTGGATGAGCTCATCGAAGCTTATCTGCGGAAGGGAGTCGGTCAGACCGCATAGGCCGTCCTTGTTGCACCTCATTCACTTTGATATAATCCGCCGGGCACCACGTTAGAGGAGGAATTCGTGCAATTTTACATGAACATCGCAATGGTGATCTTATCGGTCGCCTTGATAACTGTCATCCTGCTACAGAGCCGTGGCGCTGGCCTGGGCGGCCTGGGCGGCGGTGATTTCGGCAGCGGCGGCGGCTATCACGTCCGGCGCGGCCTGGAGCGCATGCTTTTTTATGTGACCATCGGCCTCAGCGCCGTTTTCTTCATCATGGCCGTCATCACCGTGATTTTTGTCGGCTAGAAAAGCCGGCAAACCCTCACCTCATAACGACACCATCCGTAATCGTTGATGCGTAAATTTCGTTGGCAGCTCCTGATCGCTCTTGGGGGTATTCTGCTCATCATAGGCCTGCTGTTAGGCCAGGCTCCGCCCGCGCCGAGCCTCAACCCTGAGCCGGTGTCCGGAGGCGCGCATGTGGAGGGCCTGATCGGCCGGCCTGTCCGCCTCAATCCGCTGCTTGCCTTCGACAACCAGGTGGATGAAGACGTCAACCGCCTGCTGTTCCGCGGCCTGGTGCGTTTTGACTCCAAGGGCCACCCGGTGCCCGATCTGGCAGCGCAATGGTCCATCTCCGCCGACGCCACTTTGGTGACAGTGACTCTGAAGGACGACATTTTCTGGCATGACGGGGAGGCCGTCGAAGCCGCTGATATCGTTTACACCTTCTCCAAGTTCAAGGAGGAGGGCTACCCCGGCCCGCCGGATCTGCAGCAATTCTGGTCCGACATAGACATAGTTCTGCTCGACGAGAGTACGGTCCAGTTCCAGCTTCCGGAGCCCTTTGCGCCCTTCCTGGATTTCCTCTCCGTTGGGTTGCTGCCAGATCACCTGCTGCGAGGTGTCGCGGCTGCCGACCTGCCCGACCACCCATTCAATCTGGACCCGGTTGGGACAGGGCCATTCCAATTCGAACGCTTTCTGATGGAAGACGACGAAATCGCCGGCGTTAGCCTGCTGGCTTTTGACCAGTTCGATGAGGAGCTCCCATATTTGGACCGGGTTGAATTTCATTACTTTGAGGACCTTGAATCCGCGCTGGAAGCATATCGAACGGGGGAAATCGCGGCCATTGGCCAAGTCGATCGTTCCATCCTGCCGACGGTGCTGAATGATATCGGGCTCAATCTTTACAGCGCTCGACTGCCTGAGGTCAAACTGGTTTACTTCAACCTGGATCATGCCGAAAAGACCTATCTGGATGAAGCCAAGCTCAGGCAAAGCCTGCTGCTGGCACTGAACCGGCAGGCGATCATCGATCGTACGCTTGAGGGACAGGCCATTGTTTCCGAAAGCCCCATTCTCCCCGGCACCTGGGCTTACGCTGACAGCCTGACCGAGACCCCATTTGATCCCACAATGGCCGGCAGCATGTTGGACGAACTCGATTGGCAGGTGCCGGAAGGGGCCACGCCCGGCTCCGAGGAGTATCTGCGCAGTCGAGAAGAGGAGCCGCTTCAATTTGAAATGATCCACGCGGATAACCCGCTGGATAACCAGATTGCCACTATGATTCAGGAGTACTGGTCGGCCATTGGCGTGCAGGTTGAACTGGAAGCCGTCGAGCCACAGGATCTCCAGGAAGCGCTGGAGGAACGGCGCTACGAGACGGCACTTACCGACTTAGTCCTCACCCGCTGGCCCGACCCGGATCCTTATGTCCTTTGGCACGATTCTCAGGCTGAAACAGGCCAGAATTACGCCGACTTTGCCGACCGCAACTCCGGCATTTGGCTGGAGCGAGCCCGCACCAATCCGGATCGCGGACAGCGGGCAGGCCTTTATGCCAGCTTCCAACATCGATTCCAGGATCAACTGCCTGCCCTGCTTCTGTTCTATCCGGTATATAATTATGCAGTGACCCCGGAAATGCAGGGGGTAACTCTGGGGCCAATCTTCGATCCAAGCGACAGGTTTGCCAATATCGAAGAATGGTTCCTGCTGAGCCGCCGGGGCGAACCAACACCCTTCGAACTGGAGCAGGAAGCCACACCCTAGATTTGCAAAATGCACATGGTATAATGCGCCCCGTTTGTGCAAAGGGGAGCGAAAACCTCTCGGAAACGCATTATTGTTGTCAGGAAAACCATTATGAGCGAACGTAAATTAAAGGACCTCGAAGTCGATCAGAAGCTCGAGGGCAAGGTAACAAGGACAGAGCTCTACGGCGCCTTTGTAGATATTGGTGCGGAGAAGGAAGGTCTCGTCCATATCTCAATGCTGAAGAAAGGCAACGTCAAGCGCGTCGAAGACGTTGTCGAGGTCGGCGATGAGGTGCAGGTTTGGGTTCACCGGGTTGACCCGGAGGCGGGTCGGCTCGAACTCACCATGGTCCAGCCGGTTGAGTTGAAGTGGGATGATATCAAGCCCGGTATGATTCTACAGGGCAAAGTCGTGCGCTTGGAAAGCTTTGGCGCCTTTGTGGACGTGGGTGCTGAGCGACCTGGACTGGTTCATATCTCAGAACTCAGCAATGACTACGTGAAAAACACCGGGGATGTGGTATCTGTAGGCGACCAGGTTGAGGTCAAAGTTCTCGATGTCGATCGCAAGAAACGCCAGATCCGTCTGAGCATGAAGATGGGGGAGGAGACGATCGAGGCGTATGAGCAAGATGAGCCCGAGGAGGAACTGCCCACTGCCATGGAGCTGGCGCTTCGCCAGGCGATGGAGCAGTCCGAGAAGGCCGCCGCAGCAAGTGAGAACGGCGGTCAGGTCGGCAAAAAGCATCGGGATGAGCAGGAAGATATCCTGAGTCGAACCCTTCAACACCGCGTGCAAACCAAGTCATCCAAGAAGGGTGATTCCTGAGGCTCAACCTTCCCTTGAAATAAATGAAGCCGAGGACAGCCGCCTCGGCTTTTTGATTCCTTATCCCTGAACCTGAGCTATCCTACCTCCCCACCAAGCCAATCCACTTCCTCTTCTTCCTCCTCATAAAGATCATCTTCCTCTTCCCAGAAACCATCATAAGGCTCATCCTCATCCCAATCCTCTTCTGGGCTCACTCCCAGCGGATCGTAGGTTAGACAGCCATCTTCCGGGTCAAGCTCAATGGAGTCGGCCGCACAGAAGCCTTCCTCCAGGTTCAAGCAATCGGCGTAGTGACAGCGAATTGGCGGCACGTTCGCCTCCCGGGATCAGATCGGCTGAGCGTGGTAGTCCCGCACCAGACGAAGGATTCCCAGACCCCACATGATTGTAATCACGACGGCAGAGAGCACGCAGTAGGGACAGATTGCGTGCAATACCGCAATCTCAATATACGTCAAATAGGCGGAAAATAATACACCTATCGTGCTCAAACCAAAGAAGGCCAACAACAGCCAATCACGGCAGTTCGGCCTAGCCCACTCAAGCACGAGCAGCCCCATCAGCCCCAGATAGGTCAGCGCGCCGAATAGCGCCACTGGCTGACCCCAAAGCTCAGAGAACCGAGATTGATTTACGATATCGCATCGCCCGATACCAATGCAGGATTCATAGGCGCTGGCCCATTTCACCCAGGTGAGATAAGCTGAATCAATCAGGCCGATTAACCCCAACCCAAGGTTGCTCCACCAGATCCATCGATCTTGTAATTTGTGTATCTCATTCGTTGTTTGAGCCACTTAATCCAGTACCTCCATCATTCCTTTTGCACCCATTAGCCAAACTTGAACCTTCGATCCGGCAGTCAGATGTTCGACCCCTGATGGCAGGATCATCAACCCGTCCGCTTTGGCAAGTGATGATAGCACGGCCGAATCCTGACTTCCGGTCAAACGCGCCACATAATCCGAATCCTCTTTATGCAGCTTAACCCGTAAATAGCTCTCCCGGCCATCGGAGTCCACGCTCTCATCCAATGTGGCCGTGATCGTTCGTGGTTTTGGTTTCGGCTGGCCGAGCATTTGTGCCAGCGCGGGCCGTACGAAAAGAGCGAAGGTGACCCAGGCCGAGACAGGATTTCCGGGGAGACCGATAAAAGGCCGGCCGCGATAGCGGCCATTGGCCAGCGGTTTTCCGGGCCGCACATTCACTTTCCAAAACGAAAGCTCCCCGTGTTCCTCCATCACCAGGCGCACATAATCGTGTGCCCCCATGCTAACTCCCGCGGAGGAAATAATCAGATCAGCCCCCTGCTCCAACGCAGAGTCCAGATGAACTCGAACAGCTTCACGATCATCTGAGGCTATGCCGAGCCGCAATGGAATCCCGCCTTGCGCCTCGATAAAAGCCGCCAACATATGACCGTTCGCGTCGCGGATCATGCCCGGTTGGAGCGATTCATCAACTGGGATCACCTCATCGCCGGTTGAGAGGATTGCGATCCTCGGCTTGCGGCGAACGGCGGGTTGGTCAATGCCGACAGCAGCTAGCAGACCGATATCCTGAGGGCGGAGTCGCCGTCCCTTTTCAAGAAGCAGTTCTCCTGCCCCAATATCCAGGCCAGCTTTACGAACGTAATCGCCGGCTTCCACCTGTTGTATCACTTCGATGGAATCGGGCAGCGCTGCCCCCGCCATGGGTCTTGGCATGTCTGTCAGTTCAACCGGGACAACGCAATCCGCGCCGGGAGGGATCGGGGCGCCGGTTGTAATGCGGGCAGCCTGACCGGCTTGGATTTCGGGTAGATCGGGCCGTCCTGCAGCAACCTCCCCGACTATCTTCAGCTCCACTGGCGACTGCTCGCTGACTCCAACGAGATCCGACGAGATCAGGGCGAACCCATCCATCGCTGAATGGTCAAATGGCGGCAGCGGATGAGGCGCGAGCACATCCTCCGCTAACACCCTGCCAAGCGCTTCGGATAGCGAAACCCGTTCCTCCGCCAACAGCGGTAGGTCCGTCGCCAGACGTGAAAT
>JBKHKF010000057.1:0-10848 GCA_046537745.1 Anaerolineales bacterium
CTCCTCAACTTCCTGGGAGGGGTTAAACTCTGCATCGGCCACCCAGGAATCCTCTGGCCGCATTTCCCGACAATCACGGCATAGACCATCCGCGCCGATGGAGCGGTAGCTATCAGGGATGACGCAGTTCTCGCACCTGCGGGCGAGATTACTTCTCACGAAAGGACGAATGAATTGCCACAGCCATCGGTTTGAGAATTCGATCATGCGTACTTCGCGGAGAAAAGCCGATTTGTCCATCCCCGTCCTCCTTCACGCCAGTTGGATGTCCTTAGAATAGCTCAGCACGGGCTGTGATGCATGTTCGCACCGGATGCCTGAGGCTGACAGGCGCCCAAATCACGAAGTGAGCTTCGCGTCAGAGCTCTGGGCTGATTGGAAATGCGCAATCAAGAAGGATCAGGGGGAATTGAAATTGGATTAGTTCTGGATGGTCACCTGATTGCGACCATCACGCTTGGCATCAAGCAGAGCCTGGTCAGCTTTCGACAGCAGCGAGACGGTGTCTTTATCCTCATCAGATCGTTCTGCAACCCCCAGGCTGATCGTGATGCTCAGTGCTTTCCCACCTGCATCGAAACGGCTGTTCTCAACCAGGTGCCGCAATCTTTCGGCCAGCTTGCTTGCGTCCGCCAAGTTGGATTGGGGAAGAATCAAGCAGAATTCCTCGCCGCCATACCTACCGAGGATGTCGATCGCTCGAATTCCACTTCGGCAGATGGCCGCAAACTGTCGTAGCACTTCATCGCCAGCATCGTGCCCGTAGGTGTCATTGACCTTCTTAAAGTGATCAATATCCAGCATCACGGCGGCGAGCGGGTGATTAAAGCGTTGAGCTCTTTCTAGTTCCAAGCTCGCGAGGGTCATGAAATGGCGCCGGTTATGGATCCCCGTTAGCGGATCCTCCGTAGCAAGCCGCTGAACTTCTCCGAAAAGAAAGGCGTTATCGATGGCAATTCCCGCCTGATTCGCGATCATGGTGGCCAGCTGCATCGCGCGCTGGCTGTAGGCGCCGGTTTCGAATGCTTGGAGCAATAGCACACCCTTGAAGCTGCGCCGTGAGAGGATGGGGACGGCCAAAATGGAGCGGATTTGCATCTCCCCGTAATTCGCGCCAACCGCTCCTTCGGCCGACGTATCCGATATCATCACCGGTTCATGGGTTCGTTCAATCTTTCGGATGATCGCCACATCAACCTCAATAGAAGATGCCGCCTCGGTTTGATTGGTTGAACCGCGAAGCCGGGATGCTCTGATCCGATACTCCTCCTCATGCTTGAGAAGTACCTGCCCGCGATCGACGGGCATGATTTCGGCAAGACTTCCCAGCAGTTGGTCCAGAACAACGTCAAGGTCAAGCGTAGAATTCAAGGCAGTGGACACATCACGCAGCACATCTGATATCCGGCGTTGTTGGCGTTCAAGCTCAAGCTGCACCTCCATTTGCGCCGCCCGCGAGGTCTCAATCGCTGCAGCGATGTGATTTGCGATGGCTTGCAGAACTTCAAGATCTCCTTGGCTGAACGCTCCCTTCGTGGCTTTGTTATCCAGGTAGACCACCCCATGCAACCTGGAGCCTAGCTTTATGGGTGCGGCGGCGATACTTCGGAGGCCTTTCTCAGCGACGCTTTCGCCTCCAAGAACGGCAGCATCTTCACTGCCACTGAGTAGGAGAGGAGTTTCATCCATCCATACTTTATTGACAACCGTCCGGCTGAAACCAGTGAGCTCTTCGAGGTCATTGCCGCGCAAATCGCGAGCAGCCGCCGCTTTCAGACCCTCATCTTCTTGGACCAAGAATAAGAAGGCGCGCTCCGCAGCGAATACCTTCATCATTTCGTCAAGGGCGTCCCTCGCCATCATTTCCGGCTTTAGCATGCTGGAGGCCGTTGAGCTGATCCCGATCAGGGCATCCAAATAACGTTGCACTCGTAGTTGGGCGGAGCCTGAACTCAAATCGCTGCTGCTCGATGCTACCTGTTGGCTCGTGATCTCGGTTGTCAAGTCAAAGGCATCCTTGATCCGTCGGGCCCGGAGCGGCCACTCCTTGCGGACGGCAATGGCATGCGCAGCCCAGGCAAGTGCGTTTGCCGCATCAGGAGAACCGTGTGCCTTGAGCAGATGAGCACGCTGCTTGATTGCTTCGAACTGAGCCCAGTGATTCTCATATTCGATCGCAAAAAGCTCCGCCTCCACGAGCATCTTGTAGGCCTTCTCTTTACGGCCCTGTAACCCGATTGCAGCGGCTTGGATCACCTGACGATGGCAGACAAGCGTGGGATGGTCACCGGCTTTCCTCAGCTCACCAAGCGCACTTTCCAAAACTGAAATATCCGCTTCGTTTCCGGAGGCAGCGATTTGTTGGACTTGCGCCAAGCGACCATAGGCCTGAATAACATAAAAATGCCTTAGGTGTGGAGAAATCAAATTCGGTCTCAATGACATCTGGTTGAAGAAATCAAGCGCCTCTTCGAAGGGTGCTCCAAGCTCTCCGGCTTCGAGATGAACAAACGCAGCATCAGAAGCCTTAATCCCGCGCCGAAAGATGTCCGACCTCAAATCCTCTGCTAGATCGACCGGATCGTAGACGTCTTCCTTCGCCTCGTTCGGCTTACCCAGGATCATGAGGGCAGGACCCCTAAAAAGAAGAAGATACATATTCGGTTCATCCAATTCAATACCCGTCCGCCTGATCCGCTGCCGAGCTTTTTCGGACCAATGTAGACCTTCTCGCACCTGACCACGCATGATAAGGCTCCAGCTAAGATTGGCACAGGCTCCACCATAATCCCAAGTCTCCAACCAAGGAGCATATTCATTGATACAGTGCTGCGATACCACCTCCATCCCCAGCGGATCGCCGCTGAAGAACTTGGTATAGCCGTGATAGTTGATAGCATGAGCCAAGACCATTTGGTCGCCAGCCTCTTTCGCCAAAGCCACAGCCTTCGCAATGTAAGTCTCAGCCCTAGACCGCTGGCCCAACAATGCAAGGACGGGCGCGAAATTTGAATACCCTCGGGCGAGTACACGGGGCATAGCAACCCGATGAGAATAATCAAGGGATTTGGCTACCAGATACAGCAACATGAGAGTCTGGCCCTCAAAATAGGCAATGTGGGCAGCAATCTGATTCAAGTGATCTGTCACCAACATAATCTCTCGTTGAACCCCGCGTATGCCGCCAAACCCAATTCCAAGATGAGTCGCAAGCAAGAACCTCCCCCAGTGAAACACCATTTTGGTTGCTTGCGAGATCGTGCTCCTAGGAAATGGATGCCCGATCTCCTCATAGCCTCGCAGGATTTGATCCCATGCCTTTTCCAACTCGTACGACATCACGTAATTCCAGCCGAGCTTGGCCCGAATGCGAGCCTTATCCAGTCCTGTGGACTGCGGCTCCAGCGCCTGAGTCAGAAACTCAACGGCTTGCGGGCCGTTTCCTAGGATGGTGCAGGTTTCTCCCAGGATCTCGCTTAGTTTGGCATCAGGCTGACCACCGGCCTGTGAAATGATGCGATGTGCCCGATGCAGATACTCATAGGCATCCTGGTAAGCGAAGTCCTGCAATGCCAACACACCGGCTTCGTAATTGGTCTCAATTACGCGGCCGGCATAAGAATTTGGATCCGCCATGGCATAGTGACGGGCGAGCGAATAGATATCTTCTGAGTTTTTCGCGCTCTGTTCGTCCATCGACAGAGCCGTATCCAGGTGAATTCGACGAATCTCTTCAGTATCCAGCCCGGAGGTCAGGAAATCGCGCAGCTGATTATGGACGAAACGATACATCGCTCCATCCACCGATTCCACAACCCCGGCCTGTACCGCCTCTTGCAGGCGCTGAAAGGCGGCCTGGGTGTCAATCGCGGCGACGTCCGCCAAGGTAGTCGCCCGGAACACCTCTCCAATCACCGCCGCCTTCTGAAGCAATTCGAATGACTCCACACCGAGGTTTTCCATTCGCCGGATGACCAGGTCCCGAATATCATGGCTTAGACCCAGATTTCGGACTGCCTCCCGTTCATACAACCAGAAACCGGTCGAGGGACGCAATAATCCTTCTTCGATCATCAAGCGCAGGAATTGAGTGGCAGCGAAGGGATTTCCCTGACTTAACAGGACCAGGTCCTCAATTAAGGCACGATCGAGAGCTCTTCCGCCAAGGATCTGGTGAGCTAACTGTTCGATGTGCGGCTCGTTCAGAGGCGATAATGTAATCGTCCTTTTATGCTGCGAACTGCCGGCATCGAGAGCTGTTAGCGCGGGATCGGAATAGGAGGTCCGCGCCGTCATCAACAGCATTATTTTCTGACTGTTCAGCTCATCAGCCAGTCGCTCGATGACTTCCTTGCTGGCAGGATCCAACCATTGAATGTCCTCCAGCACAAATAAAAGGCCATCAAACTCCTGGCTCAGCCGAAGGAGTAAGATCGCAATGGCCGAATAGAAGTCCTCGTGCTCGATGTGGGTTTCACCTTCCATGCCACGACCCTCAGCCTGCAGCAGCGCTTTGTAGGAGGAGGAGAATCGCGCCAGCTGCGGCTGAAAGCCCTCGCCTGCCCCGAGGAGCTTCGCTTCCATGTCTCCCCGGATCCCATCCGGCAAGTCCGCCACGCGTTCCAGCAAGGCTTCGAGCGCGGTCCGAAGCGGATTTAAGGGCGTTGGATCCGATGGACCGCATCGCCCACTGAGCACCATTACATCCTTGCCAAGCCATCGGGAGACAAATGATTGGGTCAAACGGGTCTTCCCACTGCCGGGTTCTCCTACCAGCAGGAGCATCTGGCCTTTGCCCTCCCTAGCTTGTCGCCAGCTTTTGTGCAGTACTTTGTATTCGTTCTCACGACCTATAGGCAACTTTTTATGAGAAGACTCCACGCGGTCATGCGAATGAAGCCTTACCTGGCCAAAGGACCCAGACTCGCTGTTAATTCGCTCCAGTTCTCCCAGATCCAGAATCAGACCATTTGCGGTCTGATAGCGGTCGTCGGGATCTTTGGCCATCAAAGTTTCAATGATACGTTCAAGACCGGACGATAGAGAAGGGTTCAATTTACGAACAGGCTCAGGATCCTCCAGCGCATGCTGGTGAATGAGTTGAGCTGCATCCTCGGCCAGGAAAGGTGGGGTTCCGGTGACGGCTTCATATAGGACCACCCCCAGCGAATAGAGATCTGAGCGAGCATCCACCGGTCGCTGCAGCATTCCAGTCTGTTCAGGAGCGCTGTAGCGGAAGGTTCCAACAGGATGATCTCCCGTAGGAGCATGCCCAACCCTGCTTGAGGCCAACCCGAAATCCAACAGCTTGGCGGGGTGTTTCTCCTGCAGGATGATATTTTCTGGCTTTACATCCCTGTGGATCAATCCCTGGGCGTGAGCCTCCGCCAGAGCCCCAGCGATATCACGAGCCAGAGGAATTAGCTCATTTTCTCGAATCGGCCCTTGACCCAGACGTTTGCGCAAGGTAGGGCCTTGAACCAACTCCATTATCATGTATGCGCGTCCATGAAAATCACCGCTTTCATACACCTTGGGCAGGCTCGGATGCCTCATACAGGCGAGGTAAGCGGCTTCCTTTAAGAACTCTTTCTTCCTCCGCGCATCGATATCTTGTTCACCCTTAGATTTTTGAAGCTTGAGCGCGAACAGCTGTCCCTCTTTGCGGATGGCGTAGACATCACTGTCACGTCCACCGCCCAGCCGATCAAGCACTTCCAAACCGGGTATTACATCCGTAGATTGGAGCAGCTCACTTAGGTTGTTCACAAACTGTAGCTCCTAATCCATGCAAATGCCGGAATAAATCGATCACGCGCTGTTCCATCTACTCCCAGCAGACAAAGAGTGCCTCCGTTCCATTATTTCATCCAGGAGCGCGAACTCGGCTTACATTTTCTTTACGCTACGGCTTGCCACGCCCGTGAATTGCAAAAACACGGCCGCAAGGAAGGGAATGGACTACCTATTTGCTGTATTGGGATTCTGGTTGGGAGGATGCGATTGATTGTGCCAGGAAACAGGATCCTTCCGGCGCATTTGAATGGGCTGCCACCCCCACGGCACCGCTTCACCTGGAGCCCAGCATGGCACAAGGATCTCAGTGGTCTGAATTCATGGCTGTCTTTTTGATGAGCCTCGATAGGGCACGCGGCAAGTGATTCAGTGCAGAGCAGATATCGACAAAGATTATGCTTGCCCCAGGCTATCGGAATGGAAAGAGCAAAGGAAGCACCAGCAGGGATAGAACCATTGTTAGCAGGATCAGCGGCGCACCCAGGCGCAAGTAATCTCCGAATCGATAATCGCCTGCGCCCATCACCAGAGTGTTAACAGGCGATGCCACCGGCGAAGCGAAGGCCATCGAAGCCGCGATCGCTACCGTCATTAAGAATGCGTGGGGAGTCACTCCCAATGATTGCGCGCTGGAAAGGGCCACCGGCGCCAGCACTACCGCCGTCGCTGTGTTCGACAGCACCTGCGTGAAGCCGGAGGTCAGCAGGAAGAGTCCTGCCATCACCGCCAGCGGCCCATACCCACCCAGACTTTCAGTCAGCCCTTGCGCCGCCAAATCCACCAGCGCCACCTTCTCCAAGGCGGTGCTCATGGGGATCATCCCGGCCACCAGGACCACGCTCTTCCAATCCACCGCCTCGTAGGCTTCATCCATGGAGACGCATCCGGCGAGGACCACCAACAACGCGGCGACCATGCTTGCCGCCGCCACGGAGGTCAGATTCGTGATCATCAAAGCCAGCATGATGAGCAGGACCGCCATCGCAATCCAGGCTTTTTGGCTGGTGCGGCCGACCGTCATCGCTTCCGGTTCACCAACCACCACAAAATCACGGGGGTGATCACGCAAATCGGAGATTGCCCGCCACGGCCCCTGCACCAGCAAGAGATCGCCGAACTGAAGCCTGGTCTCTTTCAGCGGCAGCGGTTTGCTGGAGCCGGGTCGCTGCAGCGCCAAAACCGTTAGGCCGTATCTTGAGCCGAAATGGGCCTCAACCAGCGTCTGGCCGGCCAGCTGGGATCGGCGAGGAAGAATGACCTCGGCGATGCCAACCTCCTCGCTGATCAATCTGTCTTTATCAACCGCCTCCGCCTGCTGCAAGCCTAAATTCAGCCTGGCGGCGGCGTGTGCGATGTCATCGGGTTTTCCCTGCACCAGCAGAACATCATCAGGTTGGAGCTGGCGCGTGGTGCTCGGTTTCTGGCGATCGCCAACGTTCGTTCTCATGCCGCCGCCCCGCAGCACTTCCACCACGGTCAGTTTGAACTGGCTGCCTAGCTCGCTCTCAAACAGCGTTTTGCCGGCCAAGTCCGACCCGCGCCGAACTCGCAGGCGGTATAGGTTATCCGGCAAGCGATAAAAATCAACCAGTTCTTCCGGGGTTTCAAACCGCTGGCGGGTGAACTCCGGTACCCGGTCAGGCAAGAGGCGACGCCCAACCAGCAATACGAAGATAATGCCTGCTACGACCAGGATGAACCCCATCGGGGTGAAGTCGAAAAACTCAAAATTTTCAGCCGCGTGCTGCCTGAGCAGGTCGCTCACGATCAGATTCGGCGGCGTTCCAATAATCGTTGTGGCCCCGCCAAGCAGCGCTCCATATGAAAGTGGGAGAAGAAGGCGCGAGGCGGGGATTTCCGCGTTGCGGGCCAGCACAACCACGGCAGGCAGCAGGACGGCCACCGTCCCGGTGTCGCTCATGACGCTGGAGAGGAGCGCCACGGCTGCCATCAGAACGAGGACGAGACGAGTCTCGTTGCTGCCGCCCACCCTCAGGATGCGCTGTCCGATCTCAGCCGCCAATCCGGTCCGCATCACCGCCCCACCGACGACGAACAGCGAAGCGATGGTCAGCACGGCTGGATTGGCGAAGCCAGCCAACGCCTCGCTGGTGGTCAACACCCCCGTGAGCATCAAGGCCACCACCACCCCCAGCGCGACCACATCTACCCGAAGCCATTCGGTAATGAAGAGCAAAATGGCAGCGCTCAGGATTGCCAGCGAGAGCCAGGCTTCCAGGCTCATGAATAGGGCCTTTGCTGATGGGATTTGATATGAGCGAGAGCGTCGTCAACCTTCATGGGATGCGGCGGCATGGGCTTGTGCCACACCAGCTACCTGTTGTACGAACGCGAGCGCGGTCGCCGTTGGTCCAGACGCCATAGGCCGGCTTCACGGACGGCGGCTTGGGCTGATCGAAACTCGTCTGTGTGCAGGGATCGGTTGATTTCAGAATGCTTACGGCCGCTCACCCGCCCGGCCGGATAGTATTGATCCATCAAGTTAATGTACGTATCCCGCGAGATTTCCTCGGCCAGGAACTCGGAAATAGAGCCTGTACCCGCAATCCCCTCGGGCATGACAAGATGCCGAACCAAGAGCCCACGGCGAGCAATACCCTGCTTATCGACGACCAAGTCGCCGACCTGCCGGTGCATCTCTCTGATCGCCTTACGCGCTATCTCCGGATAATCAGCGACGCCGAGATACGTCCGCGCTTTGTCGGCATTCCATATCTTGAAATCCGGCATGTAGATATCGACGATACCATCCATCAGGCGCAAGGTGTGGACGGAATCGTAGGCCGAGGTGTTGTAGACAATCGGCAATTGGAGCCCGCCCTCCACCGCCAGCGGCATCGCTTCCAGCAGCTGAGTCACCACGTGCTCCGGGGTGACCCAGTTGATGTTGTGGCAGCCCCGAGCCTGAAGCTCGAGCATGATCTCAGCCAGCCCCTTCGCATCGACTTCGATGCCATCCGGGGATTGGCTGATGTCCGAGTTCTGGCAGAAAACGCAGCGCAGGTTGCAGCCGGTGAAAAAGATGGTGCCGCTCCCCCGCCAGCCGCGCAGGCAATCCTCTTCGCCGCGATGGGTGAAGTAGCTGGCCACTCGGGCGTGACGGCCACTCCGACAAACGCCGATTGCCCCCGAGAGACGATCCACTTCACAGTTGCGCGGGCAGACCTGACACGACTCCAAAGAAGCGACAGCTTGTTCAGCACGTCGCTGCAAATCACCCGATTCAAACAGAGCCAGATAGGATGGGCGCTGCTCGTTAGAGTTCACCCGAAACTTGTCGGCCACTGCCTTTTGCTCATCGCTCCTAAAATACACCATCTCAATGTCATTCTACCCAGCTGACGCCCATCCAGAAGGGACATTTGGCACTAAATAAAACTGATGCTAGGATGATACTTGTAGAGAGTGGGAGGCGCACCGTATGAGCGATCAAACAAACTCACACCGAATGCGAACCGCCAGGATCGCGATCATCTCACTAGTCGCTTTGATCATCGTTTTGGGATTCGCGCTGATTGGAACCGTCGTCGGTCAATCCCTCGCCACCAGCCCGGCCGAGGATGTGGACGCCCTCGCGGCCAGCCAGAACGAGTGCGTGGTCTGCCACCGCCGCACCACGCCCGGCATCGTCAAGCAGTTCGGCCACAGCACCATGGCTGCCGCCGAGGTGGTCTGTACCGATTGCCATGAGGTGGAGTCGGATTATCCAGGCGCGGTCGAACACGAGGGGACCCATGTGCTCGCCTCCCCCACCACGGCCATGTGCGAGGATTGTCACCAGACCGAGGTCGCTCAGTTTTATCAAAGCCGTCACAGCCTTCCGGCCTACGTCGCCTATGCCGGGGCTGAGGACCTAACCGAACAGCAGTTGATCCAATACGAATCAATTCCCTAAGGCGGCTTCAATCCGGTCCGGCTGCAGGAGCGCAACGCCTTGTTCGAGCTCGAGGGTGAGGCTGTCACCGAGTTCGCATGCAAACAATGCCATGATATCGGCAAGCCGGCAGCGGATGGATCCATCGGCGATTGCAGCAAGTGCCATCTGCGCCACGAGTTCAGCCTGGAGCAAGCGCGCAAGCCCGAAACATGCAATTTCTGCCACATCGGCCCCGACCACCCGCAATATGAGATTTACACCGAATCTCCGCACGGCATTGCCTATCACACCATGGGGCATGAGTGGAATTGGGAGGCGGAACCCGGCACGCTGACGGTCAGTGACTTCCCCGCGGCCACCTGTTCCATCTGCCACATGAGTGGCTTTGGCACCAGCGGAACGACGCACGACGTCGGCGACCGACTGACCTGGTTCTTATTCGCTCCGATCAGCGAACGTCGCCCTGCCTGGCAGGATAATATGGCTCGTATGAAGGGTGTCTGCTACGAATGCCATAACCAGAATTTCATCGACTCCTTCTATGAGAAAGCCGATGAGGCCACCCTGGCGGTGAACGCCTGGGTAGAGGAGAGCAACGAAATTGTGCAGCCGCTGATGGACCAAGGTTTGATGACCGACGAGCCATTCGACGAGCCCATCGATTACGTCTATTTCGAACTGTGGCATCACTGGGGTCGCACAACCAAATTTGGCGCCTGGATGCAAGGGCCGGATTACACACAGTGGCACGGCGCCTATGAAGTGCTGGCCGATTTGGCTGAACTGCGGGAGATGACCGAGGAGAAACTGGAAGCGGCCGAGGTGGAGGAATAGACTTGTTCCTTCTCGCTGAGCTCTTCCCATCTGCCGAACGACTGCGCCGTTTTCCGCTGTCACGCGATCAGGTGATGCTGCTGATGGCCGCCACCAATCAGCTGTTTCTCGGCTTCGACATTTATCTGGCGCACATGATCAGCGGAACCATCGTCCCCAATGAATGGATCCCCATCATCTTTGGGCCCATTGCAGGCGTGCTTTTGCTGGTGGCGGGCCTGATCGCGTTGCACCGGCGCCCGCTTGCCACCGTGCTGGCGACCATTGTGCTGCTGGCCAGCATCGTGGTTGGCCTGCTGGGAGCCTATTTCCATCTGGTC
>JBKHKF010000058.1:0-10732 GCA_046537745.1 Anaerolineales bacterium
TCTCTGTCCTGTTCATAAAGATATCGGTCGAATGCTTCCATGAAGGGTTGGAAGGGGATCTGACCTTCTTGTTCGAAACAGGCACCGGACAAAGCGATCGCGCCCTGCTCACGGGCCCGTTCAAGGATTTGAAGCGCCAGCCGGGTTTTTCCCACGCCCGCCTCGCCGATCAAAATCACCGTTCCGCCCTTCATCTGCTCGGCTGAATCAACTCGGCGCAGCAGGAGCTCTCTTTGGGATTGTCGGCCTATCGTCGGGAAATCTTCATATCGGCCAGCTACACGTAAAGGAGGTGGAGCCCAAGGGCTTGGGGCAGAGGCGGTGGCTTCAATGGGTTCTCCCCGTATCAGCTGCAGATGCAGGTCCCGCGTTTCCGGGGAAGGAGCCAGCCCCAGCTCCTCATCCAGTGCCTCAAGACATGCCTCATACTGGCGAAGGGCGTCATGGCGCCGCCCCGCGCTTGCATATGTGAGCATGGTCTCTCGGTGAGCGGTTTCATCCGCCGGATCCCTTAATAGCAGCTCCGAAAGCAGCATGAGGGCGGCCATCGGACTGCCTTGCTGTCGGTAGTGGGCAGCCAGGCCAAGGCGGGTTTCGCGTTCGAGCCGGCGTAAAGCGTCGCGCTCGATCCCGGTAAACTCGGCGTTCGGTTCATCGGCAAGGAGATCATCCCTGTACAAATCCAGGGCTTTCTCCCAATCCTCGGGGTTATCGGACTTTGCGAGCCGGGAGAATTCATCAGAGTCGATCCAGACCTCCTCCGCAAGTGAGAGGACGCCGTCTTCAAATTCCAGCACATCCTCGGATGTACCGGCACCGAGATGTTCGTCTAGTGTTTTCCGGATCGAATGGAGTGTGCGGTAAAGATTATTGGCCCCTGAGCTGGAATCCAGATTGGGCCATAGGAAATCAATCGCGCGTTCTTTCGGAAGCCGTCGATCCAGCGCCAGACGCTGCAACAGCCAGGCGGCCTTCCGCCTCGGCCAATCTCCTGGCCTCAATTCTTGATCCTGTTGCTTAACGACAAAGGGACCAAAAAGGTAGATTTTTAGCTCGGATCCCATTTCCTTCTCCCAAGTTCGTCGGCTGGGTACACCGAGGACGTGCAGATATCTTGTTGGATTAGCGCAAGCTTATGATACCGGAAGCCACTCGGATTTCCATCAAACCCGACGAGGAGTGTAAACCGCAGCAACAATAACAGCGTTGGAGGAAGGAAAAAAGGCATAGAGGCAAAGCGCCAAAGCCGGTCAGCATCGACGCTGGCCTGCTGATCAGGGATTAATCCAGTGCTTAGTTTGGCAATGAACCAGCCAACCTTCAATCGATCATCGAATGACAGGTGAGAAATCTTCGGTGCTGTTTTGTGATCCAAGCTGCAGCGAGCATGGCTATGCGACTGCAGAAAGATGTGTTGATCTCATTGGCATCACCTGTTCTTGAATTGGCTGCTAATCCAAGGAGACGAAGCCGCGGCCAAGGACCTCCTCGGCTGGCGATACGACGACGAAGGCGCCGGGATCGATTCCACCGATGATGGTTTTCATTTCCCCTACCTCGGTTTTAGTCAGCGCGGTCATCAACACCTGGTGCTTTTCGCCGGTATACATGCCGGTTCCCTGCATCGCGGTGACACCTCTATGCATCTCGGCCAGGATCCCTTCGGCCACTTTTTGCGCCTGATCGGTGATGATCAGGCAGATGTATTGCTGGCGCCGGCTGGAGCGGCGGAACCAGGCCCGATCCCGGGCCTCTTTCTCCTTATCTTCGAAGGGCGATTCCTCAGCGCTGACGGCGACTTCTTCATCGGTTAACGGAGGCAGGACCTCGCCGGTTGCCTGCTGGAGCCGGGCTGTGGTCACGCCAAAGATCAAAAGCAGCGTGAAATACCCGAGAAATCCAAAAGATACAAGCTCTCCCGGGATCGTGCCGATGGCCGCTCGCTTGACGACCGCCAGCAAAGATTCTGCCTGGACTGGATGCAGCCATAGTTTGATAAGCCAGCTGAAAACCAATACAGCCAAGATATAGATGTAGTTGCGCCGCAGACGGCGGCCTAATGCCTCCCTAATCGACACTGTGAAATGGGGCTGGAGCAGGTTCTCGGCAAGGGCTTCCGCCCAGTCCGAGCTCGGATGGAAAGGTGGGACCAGCATGGTTGCGAAGAAATCCGTTTCCATCAAGCGGACCCGGGAGGACCAGAGTTCGTAATAGCGATAGCGGCGGGCTTCAATAAATAGAAGGATCGAAATCAACATCGCGCTCAGAATGAGCACGATGTGGTTTCCCTGGGGCTCGCTGAAAGCGAAGGAAACGGCGGCGGTGGTGGTGATGATGGCCCAGTTTGTCGTGGAATCCAGCCGGGTCCGCCAGACGTTGGATCGCTGGATCTCCCCTCTGAAAAGATGGACCATCGCCGAGGAGAAGTCGCTTGGGCGCAGATCATAGCCCCGATAGGACCAGACCGAATCCTTCGAGCCCCTATTTTCTGCGGCGGGTTGTTCCCCCGCCCCGGCAGCTTCTTGTGCTTCACCCATGGGATCAGTCCTTAATCCGCTTTGATGAACTGTCCATCTATCCTACTGCGGCTCATCCAGGTCGATGCCGCTGAAAAGGTCCTTCTCTTTCAGGTTATCATCGGCCGGTGGATAGCCTCGGCTGAAATGATCGCGCTGCATGCTCAGCCGCCGGATCCAATTTAACAGAAAGCCTGGCGAACCATCTTCATCCGCCTGACTGGCATGGCAGGCAGCGGCCAACTCCTTTGCTTCCATGCCTTCACTCGTATCAATCGAAGCATGGATGGGGATGTCATGGTCTATGAGTGCCGTCAGATCGATATCGTCGTTTCGCCCCCACTTGGTCGGATCCATGCCCAACAATGGCATGAGCCGGACCAACAGCTTCATCCATCGTTTATTGATTGTAAAAAAATACAATTTTTGAGGCTGGTACGGAGGGAGATCTCCCGGGTATTGATCGGAATCCCCGGCGGCGTGGAAAGCCTCGACGGTGGCGTCATGCATGCGGACGTGGTCGGGATGGAAATAGCCCCCGATGGGATCGAAGGTCAGGACCACCTGTGGGCGAACCTTACGGATGTAATGCGTCACCTGCTCAACCACCTCTTCGAGGGGGGCCGCTGCCAGTGCCTCTTCGTGCTTATTGTCCGGGGAGCCGGGCATTCCGGAATCGCGGTAGCCAAGCAGGAAAATCTCATTGAGGCCTAGCGCCTGAGCTGCGCAGTCCAGTTCAGCCTGTCGAAGCGCAGCTACGGACTGGAAATCGCGCATCAATTCGGGGTCCACGGTGCCCACATCGCCGTTGGTTGCGCAGATCAAGTCGATCTGCACGCCCTGAAGCGCGTAATGAGCCAGTGTGCCGCCAGGGCCGAAGCTTTCATCGTCAGGGTGAGCGAAGCTTACGAGCATCCGTCGTTGGTTGGTTGGCAAACTACCTCCAATAATAAGGTGAACGTTCCGATAATAACACGCTGCGCGATCCTGGCCACCGGCTCAAGAAATTGTCTTTGCGTTATAACCTGGTGCCTTCAGTGGGTAGGGCTGGATGGATTCAAATCCATCTGCGTGCGGGCTTGATCTTTGCCGGTCGCTTTTGCCAGGTACTGAGCGTCATCCGCCCTTCGCAGTATGTCCTCGATATTGTCGTCATCCTCCTGAAGTTGGCTTATGCCCGCGCAGAAGGTCAGGTCGGGCACATCCTCTCCCAGACGCTGGCCTAGTGCGTACAGGGCCCGGCTTAACTTCTGGGTCACTTGTTCTGCCCCTGCCAGCGAGGTCTCGGGCATTAGAACCGCAAATTCGTCGCCGCCGATCCTGGCCAACAGGTCGGTTGAGCGGAGCACGGCTTTCATGGATTTGGCAGCGCCGACAAGCACTTTGTCGCCGAACAAATGGCCAAAGCGGTCATTAATGGCTTTGAAACCGTCGAGGTCGATGTACATCAAGCTCAGCGGGCGTCGATAGCGACGTGCTCGTACGAATTCCCGCTCGAGCTGCTTGAGCAGATATCGCCGGTTGGCCAGTTGTGTGAGCGGGTCGGTGTTGGCCAGGTTGGCCAGGCGCTCAGCCTGGCTGTGCAGCCGGTCGATGGAGCGGCGGACCTGCTGGGATAGTGAATGTATGATCACCGCCGTTGCCCAGGCGGCGGTGGGAACGGTGAGCAAGAAGACGAGTCTATCCTGTGCGGTCGCTCCGCTCAGCGCGCTGATTTCGTTGAGATGAGCCGCCAGCCAGGCGGAAAGCGTGATTAACGTGGTCAGCATCGCAAAGAGGTAAGCCGCGGAGCCGCCGATGATGGCGCCGGCCAGCAGGGTGCTGACGATCATCGCCGCGCTGGATAACTGAATACCGTTATCAGCGACGAGCAGGTTGATCGAGCCGAGCAGGAGGGGGCCGGTGGCCAGCAAATAGCCAGCAGCTACGATCCGGTCCTGTCGATGCAGCAAGAGCGCCAGCAGGCCGATCAACCCACCGCCCAGGATGGCTGCGATGTTGAAGCCGATCGGCGGCAGGCCAGGAGAGGGCTCGATCGTGTTCAGGAAAAGGGAGCCAAGAAGCCATATGGCCAGGATAACGAAGTGGGCAACCAGGACTCTGGCCGCCAACCGGGTGCGATGGGTTCGCTGCTCGAATTCGAGCTTCGGATTTAGGTCGGCCAGGAAGCGTTGGATCACGGTTGCTCCGGTGGGTTCAGTTATCGCTCTCGTCGATCATGGCCGTGCCGAGAATATTGTAGCCCCCATCGACATAAATTACTTGCCCTGTAACCATCTTGGACAGATCAGAAGCCAGGTAAACGGCGGTGCCGCCGATATCCTCAATTTCCACATTTCGCTGCATCGGGTTGATATCTGCAAAGTGTCGATACAGCTTCTTGAACCCGCTGACTCCGGCCGCCGAAAGTGTGCGGACGGGCCCGGCGGAAATTGCGTTTACACGGATGCCTTTGGGCCCGAGATCAGCGGCCAGGTAGCGGGTGGTGGCCTCCAGCGCAGCCTTGGCCACACCCATGACGTTGTAGTTGGGCGCAACCTTCTCGGAGCCATAGTAGGTCATGGTCATCATCGAGCCGCCGTCGGGCATCAGCGGCAAGCTCGCCCGGGCCAATGCCGCGTAGGAGAACGCGCTGATGTCCATGGCCATTTTGAACCCGTCCCGGCTGGTATCATAAAAAGCACCCTTAAGGTCCTCCCGGTCAGCGTAGGCTATCGCGTGAACCAGGATATCGATTTGGCCGAGGCGATCGGCCGCCTTATCGAATAGCTCATCGATATCCTCGTCCTTGGAAACATCACAAGGCTCCACGAAATCCGAACCGACGGATTCTGCCAGCGGCTTCACTCGGCGTTCCAGCTTCTCCCCAGCGTAGGAGAACGCCAAATTTGCACCGTGTTTATGAAGCGATTGGGCGATCCCCCAGCCGATCGAATGATCGTTGGCCACCCCAAAAATCAGGGCGCGTTTGCCTTCAAGCAGTTTCATTGAACTCCATCTCCGTTACTAAGTTGATTCATTGTTTCGTGCGAAACCCGGAACCGCCAGGGTTTGGAGTGCCAAGGCTCCGGTACATTGTTTAACCCCACTCTTGGGCCTCGGGTCACGGCTTTGTCCGGCACGGTGATATCCTGGTGGATCTGGAGCGGACTGTCCGGGCTGCAAAGATCCTGGCCATCCTGCTGCCCATTGATCGAGAGCGCCTGGCAAAGCTTGGCGGGGCCGTCAGTCCAGGATTCTGGAGGCATATGCCCCCGACGGCTTTCAATGATTTCTTTTCCCTCGGCTGGGACGATGGCCCGCAGCAGGACGGCGGCCGGGAAGCCGTCTCGCTCAGTGACGGCGTTGAGAAGCCAGTGCATGCCGTAAGTGAAGTAAACGTAGCTATGGCCGGGCGGCCCCCACATGGATTCGTTGCGGTCGGTCCGGCCGTGACGAGCGTGGCAGGCTTGATCCGCAGTGCCGATGTAAGCCTCGGTCTCCGAGATCCAACCCCCGACTCTGGTTCCATCCGGCTCGAGGCGGATCAGGCGGCAGCCGAGCAGGCTGCGGGCGACCTCCAGGGTCGGTCGATTGTAATGCTCCTGGGGCAGCAGATTGACTTCGGCCATCATCTGTTGGATTTACTCCCTCGAGGGATGGCAATAGTGGGGCTGTCGGAGTTTAGGTTTCAGCTTCGGATGATTCATGCTCTGGCGAGAATCTTGTGTCTAGTTTGAGCATCTTCACCAGACCCTCTTCGAGATTGACATCGGGTTGGTAGCCGAGCTTCTGCTTCGCCAGGCTTATATCGGCACACATGCGCGAAGGACCAGGATCCTGATCCTCTTTATAGATCCATTCGACTTTCGTCTTGACGGTTTCAATCACAGCCTGTGCGAGTTCCAGGATGCTTGTTTCCTGGCCGCTGCCGATGTTGATCACCTCGCGATCAATCCCTGGGGCGGTGGCAGCGGCCACCATGGCTTCAATGACATCTTCGAGATAAACAAAGTCGCGGGTTTGTTCACCTTGCCCGTGGATGACAAGGGTGCCTTGTTTGCTCGCCTGGCGCAGAAAATGCGGGATGACAGGGGGATGGGAGGCCGGCAGCTGCTGGCCCGGTCCATAAGCGTTGAACACACGGAGCGAGACAGTTTCAATGCCCCAAAGGCTGCCAATAGTGCGGACGTAATGCTCCGCCGCCAGTTTGGACACGGCGTAGGGGGATCGCGGGTCGGGTGGCTGCGTCTCGACCAACGGTTGATCGACCTGATCGCCGTAGACGGCGCCGGAGGAGATAAGCACCACCCGTTTAACGCCGACGTCCCGCATGGCTTCCATTACGCTGACGGTGCCCCCGACGTTGATGATGTTGTATTCCCGGGGATACAGCACCGACTCCGGGACAGACACCTTGGCGGCGAGATGGTAAACGCAATCCACATCCTGAAGCATGGTCCAAAGCTTGGGCCGATCGATGACGTCGCCCCGAGTGAACAGCACGTCGCCGTGTAGCCGCTCGCGGTCACCGGCCGACAAGTCATCCAAACCGCGGACCTGATGGCCCTCGCGAGCCAATCGGTTCGCGAGAGAGGCCCCCAAGAAGCCTGCGGCACCAGTTACAAGAAAATTCATAGCATCCTTATTTGAGGCGCGCGGATTATAGCACAGCAGTTGAATCACCCGGCCCCGCAGGCTGGTATCATGCGGTCATGCGACTGTTTCAGCCGATCTTCCACTATACGGGGCGTCTGCTGCTGCTCCTGCTTATGCTGGTGGTGCTGGCGGGTGGGACGCTGCGGGTGGAAGGCACGCGCAGCGAGGTTCGCCGGCATACGAGACCCTTGGAGTTTGATTTCATGCAATGGACGATGAACGCGCTGGTGGTGAAGTTCGGCCAGTACGGCTTGAACAGCGCCGGCTATTTAGATTCGCGGAGCCAAATCGCAACAGTGGAACGCTTTCTTGAACTCCAGGAGCTCGAAAAGCAGTTGGAAAATGAGCTCTTTGACCTGTATGCAGAACCAGCGCTCGAAAACCGGGACCAGTTCATCGAGGCCAAGTCCGTTGAGTTGGCAGCCGTAGAAGCGGATCGAAGAGCGCTTCAACCAACGGCGGAGGCGGTCTTGCAGGAGCAGACGGCGCTTGTGCTGGCGGATCAAGGCTTTAGCATCGGTGGCAAAAACGTGCCACCCGTTTCGTTCCATTTCACCGAACTGCCCTACGCGCTGATCGTGTCGCCGCGGGATGTCATTCGCCAGGCGGCAAACATCCAGCTTGAAACCGACCTGAGTCTGGAGAATAGGGTCGAACTGGAGGAGCAGGTGGCGGAGAGCTTGGATGTGTCGGCTTTGGTGGTGCCCGTAGGCGGTTACGGGACCTATCCGACCATGGTGCAGCAAATGGGCAACCTGACCTGGGTGGCGGAGGTGGTGGTGCATGAGTGGATCCACAATTACCTGACGCTGCGGCCCTTGGGTTTGCGCTACCACGTCACCTCTGAGCTGCGCACGATGAACGAGACAACAGCGGAGCTGCTGGGCAAGACGTGGGGGCGGATCTTGCTGGAGAGATATTATCCGGATCGGGTGCCTCCGGAGATGCCACCCGCGGAGCGCCAGGAAGCTGCCAGCGAGCCTGAGCCTCCTACCTTCGATTTTCGAGAGGAGATGCGTGTAACAAGGGAGCAAGTGGACGAACTGCTGGCCGAAGGGGAAATCGAAGCAGCGGAAGCATACATGGAAGCCCGGCGTTTGGTTTTCTGGGAGCACGGCTACAGGATTCGTAAGCTAAATCAGGCCTATTTTGCCTTCCATGGCAGTTATGCGGCCGAGCCGGGCGGCGCCGCCGGGGATGATCCAGTTGGCGAAGCTGTACGGGAGTTATGGGCTCAGGTGGGCCATCCCGCTGAATTCCTTCGCACGATGTCCTGGATGACCTCGCCTGAGGATCTCGAAGAAGCGCTGGGGAGACCGATCCAGCTTGATTAGCCTCCAGGCAGCTAAAGGGGCTGGCACAGCAGACCGGCTAATAAAGCAGCCCGTCGGGGCAAACTGTCAATCCAGAGGAACTCCTCATTGGAATGGGCGCCGCCGCCGATGGGACCCAACCCATCGAGCAGTGGAATTCCGTAAGGCGCCACGAAATTTGCGTCCGACCCTCCTCCGCTCTCGCCCTCTCCGATCTCCAGCTCAAGCTCTGAAGCCACCACCTCCGCTCGGCTGAATGCCTCAGCGATCGCGCTGGTCCTCGGCATCGGGGGCCGATTCCAACCACCTTCCAATTCAAGCTCAGCTCCAACCAGTCGTGGAGAAAGCTCCCGCAGCCTCTCCTCGACCCACTGTCCGGCCTCCTCCGTAGGAATTCGGACATCGAGCTCAATGTGGCAGCGTTCGGGGATTACGTTGCTGCGGGTGCCGCCCTGAATGACACCAGCGTTCACGCTGATCCCTCGAGAGGGGTCGTTTAGCTCCTCCAAGCCCAGGATTTGGTGGCACATCTCCAAAATAGCGCTGACGCCCTCCTCCGGGTTGGCGCCGGCATGAGCGGGCACACCCATGGTCGTTAAATGGAATACACCAATTCCTTTGCGGCGGGTTTTGAGCGACCCATCGGCCAATCCCGGCTCAAGGCACAGCACAAGCTGATACTGCTGAGCCAGTTCCTCGATTAACGCCCGGGAGGTTCGGCTGCCAATTTCTTCATCCGAAGTGCACAGTAGAGTCACTCGATGAGGAGGTGCTTGGTCCTCCTTCTTTAATCTCTTGAGCACGTACAGGGCCAGTGCCACGCTGGATTTCATGTCGATGACCCCGGGTCCCAACAGTTTTCCCCCATCCCTGCTCAAGGGGAAGCGCTTGAAGGTTCCGAGAGGGTGGACAGTGTCCAGATGGGTCAGCAGCAGGACGCCGCCTGAACCTGCGCCCCAGCTTGCCGTCAGATGATCGCCCGCCAATTCCTGTGGGTAACGTTGGATTTGCGCCCCCAAGGCACTAGCCTGGCCGGCTACAAATGTGACGGCCTGATCGACAGCCTCCTTCTCCGTGGCAGGCGATTCCAGTTCAACCAGCCGCTCGATCAATGCAAGCAGATCGCTTTGCCGGTCCTGGAAGTATTCCACTGACAGCATGCTAGCTCATTCTCCTTACTCGCCTCGCAGGGGACAAACATCTTCAGGCGTGTAGGCTGGGTTGGCGTAGCCGAAATAGAGCGGGTCGAGAACCTCGGTTCGATGCGAGGCAGCGTAGGCCTGGGCGGATTGGCAGGACTGGTCCAGGCTCTCGGTTTGCAGGTACGTGGTCCAGAAGGCATCCGCCAGATGCAGGAAGGACTGCCCCGGAGATTCTTGGCTGACAGCTGACTGGAGCTCCTGGAAGCGCTGTTCGGCCTGCGCCCGATCACCTGCCTGAATTGCTGTTGTAACCAAACGATAGCGGGCGTAGGCTGCCAGCACCTGATGCTCCTGATCCGGATCCATCCATCCCTCCAGGCTGTCATCCCGGATCACGCGCAGATAGCCCGTACTCGCTTCTGCGAAATCATTGCGGAGCGCAGCCCGATCGGCGTCGTGAAGCGCGTGGATGCGGTATTCGGTTTGGCCCCGCTCTTCTCCGGTCGGCCGGTAGATTTCTGCAGTTTGATCCCAGGTCCATATCCGTGTGAAGGGCCGGAAGGGGCCAGCGCCGCTGGAATTAATGCCGCTGGCTGTAATGGCGATCTGGGCAGGGCCCTCCGCTCGGTCCCGTATTCGAATCTGCGGGCTTGGCAAATCATCGGTGTTTCCTTCGAGCCGGTTGGCAAGATTCTCTTCTTCCAGCAGCAGGAATTTCACTTCCGCGGTGCAGGTGTGCGCGCCGCATCGGCGCTGTGAAATGAGCAACTCTTGCCTGCCGTCATCATTCAAGTCTTCACTGCTAATTACTTCGGGCGCGGACAACTCGCTGCTGCTGGCCGAGCTGTAAATAAGTTCGTATTGACCCTGGCTGCACAAATAAACAAACATTGTGCCGGGCGTAACAACGGATTCGGCGCTGGAGTCTGTGAGAGTATAGGCCAGGTCCACCAGCCCATCGCCGTTCAGATCGGGGCGTGTCAGCGTGAGGCTCTGGCCGGACGGTGCTGTGACTTCATGGGGCGATCCTCCTTCGTTTAAGTACTCGAGCAGAGGCCGGGCCGCCGCCTGCGGCTCGTCCCATTGCGGCGCTTCTGGATCGCCTGGCTGCACCGGACATGCT
>JBKHKF010000059.1:0-10647 GCA_046537745.1 Anaerolineales bacterium
TTTGAATAGAAATCTCCCACCTGCTTCAAATTTCTTACCTTGAGGTGGACAGGCCCTAATTCCATTCCCTCCAGCAGTTCTTGACTCATCGCCTTCTCCCTTGCATATATCTCATGGGATCCAGAATTGGACCACGCCATTCTGGAGTCCCGCAGCCAGCGCTAGCTCCTCGCCGCCATGGCAGGCGATGGCCAGATTGGAGGCGAGAATGGATTCCAGCTCCAGGCGCCATTCCTCCACTGCGCCGGACGAGCGCCGTCTGATCGCCGCCAGAGCCGATCGGTCCTCGGTTGGAACCAACAGCTCGGCGCCGCCATCGCTGTCAAAATCCCCCGCAACCGCTTGATCGAGATTCCGAGAGCCCAGGCTGTGGGAACTGTATCCCGTTAGCTCGGTCATCATCTCAAGGTGATCCCCCTCCCAGCGAAAGTATTCCACCACGCCTTTCAAATGCGGCGTCCGGACACCAACCAACTCCCACTCACCTTCTGGACCAAGCGGGCCGACTGCGATAGCGTGCCGCCAGCGATATCCTTGGCCAATAGCTTCACTGCTCGCTGCCTCGCCTCCTCCCTCAGTAAATAAAAGGTAGCGCGCTCCACCGGATGGATCGCTTGCAGTGGTCAAGACCTCCCTCGCTCCATCGCGATTGAAATCAACCCACAATGGGGCGATCCCTTCAAAGACTAATTCGCCTTCAGCCTCTGTGGCCCAAAGCAGCTCACCTGTTTCCGGCTCAACCACCACCAATCCATCCGCCTCGATCCGATCGCCCAGCACGCCGTGATCATAAGATCCGGTTGGATTTATATAGAGCGCTACCCTTCCTCTTTCATCCACCAGAATGCGCGAGTCGGGCAGACCTGCGATATCCAATTCACGCGAAATCCCGTCTGCGGAATATAGCAGCCGGCCGTTCCTGGAGATTGTCACAACATCGCCCGCGGGCAGTAGCGCTGGGTAAGTCAAAGGGGAGGCTGGCTGAAGCCGCTCCCCGACAATTTCCATCCCGGATTCCGTGCGGCGGATGCCGAAGGGTGCTGCCTCAGGCCAAACCGCATTAAATAAAGATGCCTCAGGCTGATCGGTCTCGACTCGGATTATATAAAGTTCACCGATTTCGTCACTTGCCAGCCATAAGCTCCCTGCCTCCGTGCCCAGGCCGACAACCCATTGAACTTCCGAACCCAGGTCCACTCTCAAAATCTCCGCTTCCGGGAAATTCCCGCGTCCCTCAAGCCAATGATTTCCGTCGGGGCTGTTGGAGGGGTAAGCAGCCAATTGAAGCTCGCATCCAGGCTGCGATGTAGGCGATGCGGATGCCGCTTGTCCTTCCGTCGGCGATGCTTCGACAGGAGGTTCTTCGGAGGGAGTTCGACTGGACCCACAGGCACCGGCGAAGATCATCATCATGGCCAACGGCAAGAAGTGATACCACTTTGTCATCGCTAGAAAGTCCCTTGCATGCTCTCAGCGTAGCCTGTAAGTTCAATATAGCCTACCCCCTCCACAGGTTCACCGCCGCTCTCCCCCTGCAGCCGCACCGCGCCTTCCCAGTAAGTGAAGCTCACATTCATCTCCTGATCCTGCAGCCAGGGCCCTACGGTCACCTCGACCCCCGCTGATGGCAGCGAAATCCTCCATCTGCCGGGATAAAGCGCGCCGGATTCGGGGCTCTTCCACTGATCCAGCACTTCGATATCAATCGCTGATGAATCGAAGGTCATGGTGCTTCCGTCCGGCTCCACCAGAGTCCCTGAGGACACCGGCTCCACTGATCCATCCTCCCGGCGAATTTGGAAATACATCAACTCCCGGCCGTCGTCAAACTGAAGGCTGAACCAATCCCAGCCCACCACCCCAGGACCGAGGGCTCTGGTGCTCCACTCGTGATCAAACCAGCTGGCTCCTCGGACCGGAATGCGCTCGCCTTCAATCGAGAGTTCACCTTGTGTTTCCATCCGTGTGTAGCTCAGGTAATAGGAGGCGCTGCCGACTTCTTCGGACTTGGGACTCAGTCCATTCTGGCCATGTGCCACAATTGGCTTCTCAGCTTGCAAATGAAGATCCAAACTCGCCCCCTCAACCTCAGCCTGCAATCGAATACGCTGCCCCTGTTCGTCCCGGGCTTCTGCCGACCAATTCTCCAGCCAGATTCGCAGCGGATCAATCTCCGCGCCTGCCAGCCCGGCCGAGCTTCGGCTGAACCGCTCCCATTCGCGATGAGTTCCCCTTTCAACATCGGTCAGCGCGAAGTGAGCAAAGTAGATTTGATTCGTCGCCAGGGAAGCGTGTCTTTCCGTTTGGCCAGGAGCCAGCGCCCGCCGGAAGAAGGTGAGTTGATAGCCGTAATGACGGCCATCGGCGGAATTAAGGTTGCCCGTGTAGTACCACCATTCCGTTTGGAAATCCGGATGCGGACCATGATCCCGGGGGAACTCAAAATCGATCACATCGATGGCCCGGGCGAATCCCGATTCCTCCGTGGAAGGCAGCAGCGTCATCTGCGGTGGGGTTGTGGCCGACGGAGGACGCGTCCATATGACAAATGCAGCTATCGATAAAACGACCAGGATGAGAATCGCAATCCAGCGCTTCATGCTCTCTCCAACATCATTCCCGCCTCAGTGCCTGGGCAATCTGCATCTGCATCAACCTTCGCAAAGGATAGATGCCAGCCAGCATCGCCGCCACCACGCCCACCAAGAGCGCCTGGATGAAGATCCATGGATTGGGCAGAAATTGAATTGTCCAACCAAAAGAACGGAGATTTATTACATATATCAACACCAACGCCAGGATCATTCCGGTAGGCAGAGAAAGCAGACCAGCCGTGGCA
This sequence comes from Anaerolineales bacterium, assembly GCA_046537745.1. GTDB lineage: Bacteria > Chloroflexota > Anaerolineae > Anaerolineales > E44-bin32 > DASWJQ01. The sequence goes on from JBKHKF010000059.1 coordinate 2,840, forward strand.
CCCATCAATCCCGTCTCCAGGAAGGTCAACCCCCACAGGCCGCGATCAGTCAAACCCAGCGCCTGAAGCGTCGCCAGCTCGCGGCTTCTTTCCAGCTGAAGCGCCAGCAGCGCGCTCAACACGCCGATGAAGGCAACGATTACAGCCAACAGCCGCAGCGCGGCTGTGATTGCGAAGGTCCTATCAAAGATCCTCAGCGCCTCCTGCCGGACCGTTCGATTGGCCTGCACCGTCAGGCCCTGGTCGGCTACTTCGCTTCGCACCACCGCGGTCACGCGATCGAAGTCAGACTCCGGTGTCAGAAACAAGCCCAACGAGGAAATAGACGGATCCCTCCAATAGCTTCGATACACACGATCCGCCATCAGCACCGAACCACGATCGGAGGCGTAATCGTAATACACACCGACGATTGGAAAAGTCACCGGTCCTTCGTCTGTTTGAATCTGCACTTCGCCGCCCCGGGCTGGGATATCGTGCCGATAGGCGAACGGCTCGCTCACGATGACCGCTCCTTCAACAACCCGCCGCCAGACCTCGTCGGCACTGCCGCTGGCAAAGCGGTAGAGTTGAGCATCACGCTGCCGCTCGACGTCCACCACCGTCAGCTGGATCGGACCAAACTCGCTCTCCACGGTGACCGCCCGGAAGGTTTCCACCCGATCCACACCAGGGACAGCAGCCAGCTCCCTTGCTATCTCCGGCGATAGATCGCCAGTCGGCCTTGTGCCGCTTATTGTTGGTGCCGTGACATACAGGTCGGCCCGCAGAGTCAGATCCAGCCAGTTCACGACAGTCGCCCGGAAGCTGTCGATCATGATGCCAACGCCAATGGTCACGGAGAGAGCGACCATCAGCGCAGCGATAGCCACGCTGGTGCGGCTGAGCGCCCGCACCACCGTGCGGGCGGAGATTTTTCCGATGATCCCTGCCAATGCCGGCAGCCACCTGCTCGCCAGCGCCATCAACCAGCTCGTCAGCTGTGGCACCAGCAGCGCCAAACCCAATAGCACAGCAAACATGCCAATGAGATTGAGCGTCAACGATTCCTTGATAAATAGAAGCAGAGCTGCGCCGACCGCAGCCAAAGCCAGACCGCCAAGGGACAGCAGGGGTAGCCACCGCCGCACCTTGCGTTCAAGTGTGCTCCTTCGCATCGCGTTGATCGGTGGCACCGAGGCTGCTTCAAAGCCCGGCGCGGCGGCGGCGGCCAGACTCGATCCGACCCCAAGTAGGAGCCCCTTGATCGTGGATGCGAGCGTGAGCGGCGCTTCTCGGACCGAAACCACAAAATAAAAATCATTGATGGTCTGGGTCACCAGCCGTACCGCCCCTTGCCCTAACAACCAGCCCAATCCAAGCCCAATAAATCCCCCGACCAATCCGATCAATCCAGCCTCGATCAGGATCAAAGAGAAAACTTGCTCTCGGGTGACGCCCAGCGCCCGCATCGTCGCCAAGACTTGCCGGCGCTGCACAACCGAGAACATGACGGTGTTGTAAATCAGGAACATGCCCACCACCAGAGCCAGCAAGCTCAAGGCAGTTAGGTTCAATTGGAAGGCATCACTCAGCTGGGCAGCTGTCTGTGCCTGTTCGCTGGCGGGATTGAGCGCCAGCCCTGGAGGCAGCAACTGCCGTATCGCCCCGGCCTCCCTGGCAATGACGTCAATCCTGGTAATGCTTTCCGGGAGACCAAAGAGCTGCTGAGCCGTGGCAATATCCGCCAGCAGCAGATCCTCCGGCAAGGCCTCCCCGCCTTGGTCGCTCGGCCGAAGGATCCCCAGAATCTCCAGCGAAACGTCCTCGCCGCCAATTTGAAACACCAGTTCATCGCCCAACCCGAGCTTCGCCTGATCGGCCAATGCGCCGCTGATCAACACGGTGTCCGACTCAGTGTAAAATCGCTCAAGTCCCGCTGCTGTTACCGCTCCGCCGGCGAAGAAATCACGAAATGGACCTTCCGCCAAAGGATCCACTCCGAGCAGTCGAAGCGGACGCCCATCCAGCTCCGGCGCAAGTCCAAAACGCTCAATGACCGGCGCAAATTCGCCCAAATCCGGGCGCTTCGCCAGCTGTGTGTAGAGATCGACGGGCACACCACCCGGACCGCCCTGAACGCGATGGGTTGCGCGGCCGACCACCGCTTCCGTGCTCAGCTCGAAAGCCCGGCTGGCGCTGCTGTTGGCCAGGTCGATGGCCACCACCACCGCCACGCCCAACGCTACGCCCAGGACCATCAGCCCAAGCTGCCAGGTCCGGCGACTCAAATCCCGCCAGCTAGCCCGCAATAAAGTTGAGGAGATCATCTGGGATTCAGCTAGCTCCCGCAAGCTCGGGATCCAGCACGACCTTGCCCTCTTGAATGGTGAGAACCCGGTCCGCTTCCGAGGAGACTTCTCGACTGTGGGTGGCGATAACCAGGGTCTTTCCCATCTCCTGAGTCAAATCCTGCAGCAGCCGAAGGACCCGATCGCCGGTTTCCCGGTCAAGGTTGCCCGTGGGTTCATCCGCCAGCAGCAGCTTCGGCTCGTGCACTAGAGAGCGTGCGATCGCCACGCGCTGCTGCTCTCCGCCGGAGAGCTGGTCCGGGAAATCGTCTTCGCGACCATCGAGCCCGACCCGAGCAAGCAGTGATCGCGCCGTTTCATGGAGCCCACCCCTGCTGCCACCGGACAATTCCGCCGGGAGCAAGACGTTCTCCAGAACTGTCAGTGTTGGGATCAGGTTGAAGAATTGGAAGATGATGCCGATATTGTCGCGGCGGAAAAGAGTGCGGTCGCGCTCTGTCATCTCGGCCAGGTCTGAGCCATCGATTAAAATCCTGCCGCTGGTGGGAACATCCAGGCCAGCTATCAGGTTGAGTAATGTGGTCTTGCCACTGCCGGAGCGGCCGCGCACCGCCACAAACTCGCCTTCATCGAAGGCGGCTACGCTGCGATCCAGGACAACCCGCCAGCCCTCTCCCTGGGGATATTTCTTTGTCAGCGCTACCAACTCAATAATCTTTGCCATCTGTTAAGCTCTACCATCCCTCCAGGCTGGCTGGGGCTAGGGAACCTGGATTTCCACTTCATCGATCAGTTCGCCGTCGCGGTCAATCGCTTGAAGGGTTATTTGGTCCGCCCCAAAGTCCATAATCACGTGGTGGGAAGCCCGGGCGCCCGTCTGATAGCTGGCATCGCTGCCGGCCAGCCCGTAAAGCACGGCTGATCCACCGCCGGTGACCACCAGCGTAGTTGAGTCAATCTGCCAGCGCTGATAGTTGTGATCATGCCCGGCCAGGATCAGAGGGATCCGCTCATCGATTAACAAATCACCCCAACGCGCCTCGACAATCGAGGCGCCTGCCTGGTGCCTACCTAAACTGTAGGGCGGCACATGAAGCACAACGATGGAATACCGGTACGCTGGATCAGCCACCCTCTCCACCAGCCAATCTCGCTGCGCTTGCTCGTCCGCCTCTCCGAAGATGGTCTGGGTGTTCAGCATTAGAAACTGCACACCACCATGACGGATGGCATACCAACCGCCGTCGCTATCCTCTGGAAAATCGACCCCCTTCGCCTGGAAGGCCTGAAATGCTTCGAAATAATAAGGGCGGTCCCGCCAATACGTAGCGAGGTCATATTCGTGATTCCCAGGGACAGGGTAGATGGGCATACTCGAAAGGATGGGCTGATGAGTGTCGTACAGTTTCAGCTTATAAGCTGTCGGCGGGTCTGGGTTTTCATCCACGCGGTAGACTACATCGCCGGTGTGCAGGAGCCAATCAGCCTCCGTCTCCGCAATTTGGTCGGCGATTCTCGCCGTCACCTGATCACCGAATCCCGAATCCCCTATGGCGGCGATGCGCATCCCCTCCACCGTTTTTGGCAACGTCTTCCAGGTCAGAAGCGGCCAGCGTTCATTCTGCAAAGTGGGCCACTCGCCTTGGTCCTCACCGATCAGGAGGACAGCCTGGTAGTTGGTGACTGGCTCCAAGCCATCGACTTCAACGACGGCCTCCGATTCGGGTAGATTGATCTGCCGCAAATCACCGCGATCCGCCGCGCGCCATACCAGGATCTGGGCCGGCACAAGGTCAGTCAACGCATACTGAAATACTGCGGATGTATCCGTCACATGCCGGAGTGTAAGCGGGATACGGTATTCAATCTCGGCTGTCGGCGCTTCCAGAATCCAGGATAGGTCGGGGGTCGCTTCAGCCGTTATCTCAAAGGTCGGACTCGGCGTGGGAGTGAAAGGAATTTCCGTCGGCTCGGAGACAGCCGCAGTAAACTCTGGCCGCGAGGTCGGGCTTGCCGTGGGCTCCGCCGCCAAGCTCGAGCAAGCTGTGAGAATCGAGCCGGCCATCATGACCAGGAATAAAGCGGTATGCTTTTTCAACGCTGCCCCTCCTCATGCTTCGCCTGCTCCCACAAGGCATTCAACTGATCCAGGTTCATCTCGGCCAGCCTCTGATCCTGGTTCCGCGACAAATCCTCCACCTTTCGAAAGCGGGCCCTGAATTTTGCGTTCGCCTGGCGCAGCGAGGCCTCCGGATCCACTTTGAGCCAGCGAGCGTAATTGACCACAGCGAACAACAAATCGCCGATTTCGGCTGCCTGCTCGAGCTCGCCTTCAGCCTCCGCCACCTCAGCCAACTCCTCCTGGATCTTAGCCAGCACGCCGCTGGCCTCCGGCCAGTCAAAGCCCAACCTGGCCGCGCGCGATTGATATTCCTCCGCCTGCGCCAGCGCCGGCAGCGATTTGGGCACCCCTGCCAGCGCGCTCTCTTCTTTGCCGCCTTCCTGACGCTCGGCGGCCTTCAATCCCTCCCAGTTGGACAGCACCTCGGGCACGTCCTCCACATCGACATCGCCGAACACGTGAGGATGGCGCCGGACCAGTTTCTGATGGATACCCCGCAGCACATCGGCCATCAGAAATTCTCCCTCCTCCACCGCAATTTGAGTCTGAAGCACCAGCTGGAGCATCAAATCGCCAAGCTCCTCCTCCAGCTCCTGGGGGTCCTCAGCGTCGAGCGCCTCGAGTGTTTCGTAAGCCTCTTCAAGCATATGCTGCCGCAGGGAGAGATGTGTCTGTTCTCGATCCCAGGGGCAACCCTCGGGAGACCGCAAATGAGCTACCAGCTCCTGGAATGATTCGAAGGATGATCCTTCCTCCATCGGAGGGATATACAGGCAGCTCATGGAGCCAAATTCTGTTTCTCGGTCCAGTTCGTAGAGCTCCTTATGCTCGATGGATTCACCTTCGGTGCCAGCAGCGCTCAGCAACGTGATCGGATGCCCTTCAGGGTATTGATTCATCAAAGTGAGTTTGATATCGCTCGCGATTAATTGACTGTGGATTTGAGAGATCAAGATGTGATAATCCGGCGGGAAGCTCGGATGGTGGCGATCCATCAACTCCAGCGCGTCCACCACAACGAGACCATCCAGCGCATCGATCGCCAGGGCTGCCAGCGAGGGTTCGATGAAGCTGATTCCATGGATGATGCGAAGAGGTATGCCCTGCTCCTCGGCTCGGCTCCGCACCTGCGCCGTCGTAGCCTCGCCGACCCCGGGATCACCGGGGACAGCATAAACAATCTTCTCGAACTTTGCTGCGACCATCAATCGGTCCACAATCTGCCGATACACGGCTTGAAAACTATCCGAGTCCTCATAAAGCGGATCGAAGGATTCAACCTCGCCTTTGAACGGGATGGTTTCCACTGCTGGATGCATACTTGTCCGCAGGAAGACCCGATCCGCCGCAGTCAACCTATCCCAGGCGGTCCGACTGATCAATCCGGGATCGCCGGGACCAAGTCCAACGATGGTGACACCTGACTCCATGCTGCCTCCAGTACAAATAAGAGCGGCCGGGGACATTAGCCCCGGCCGTTTCATCCTAACTGAGTCGGAGGAGCCGTTCCCTCCGTTAAGCCAGACGTTAGCGCTTGGTGTAGGTCGGCGCCTTGCGTGCCTTCTTGAGACCTGGCTTCTTGCGTTCCTTCATGCGCGGGTCACGTGTGAGATACCCGTTGCGGCTCATCGTTGGCCGCAGCTCGGGGTCCATCTCGACCAAAGCCCGCGCCAGGCCATGGCGCACGGCTCCGGCCTGCCCGGTCACGCCGCCGCCTTTGACCAGAACGGTGCAGTCGAGATTGTCCTTCATTTCGACTTGGCGCACCGGCTCAAGGATGTAATCGGCGTCGCCCACTCGCGGGAAATACTCCTCGAGCGGCTTCTCATTGACGGTAAACTCGCCGCTTCCGCTCATCACCCGGACACGGGCTGAAGCGGTCTTGCGACGACCTACGCCTTCAAAATACTTTGTTGCCATCTAATCATCACCTCTCAAAATCTACCAGCTGAACTCTTCAGGCTTCTGTGCCTGATGTGGGTGATCAGCGTTGGGATAGACCTTCAATTTCTTAATTACTTTGCGGCCGTAGCGGTTGCGTGGGATCATCCCCCAGACCGCCCGTTCGATCACATATTCCGGACGCTGATCGAGCTGCTGCCGCATGGTCAGGCTCTTCAAACCGCCCGGGTAGCCGGAATGCCGATAATAACGCTTATCATCCAGCTTGTTGCCTGTCACCTCCACATCGGAGGCGTTGATCACAATCACATAATCGCCGACATCGACGCCGGGGGTGAACTCGGGCTTGTCCTTACCCAGCAACAGCCGCGCCACCCGGCTGGCCAGGCGTCCGAGATTCTTACCTTTGGCATCGACCAGATGCCAGGCTCGCTCGATGTCCTCCGGTTTGGCGTGATAGGTCTTTTGCATACTCATTCGCTTCTCTTGCTCTCCACGGAAGCGGCTTCGCTTCCGATTTCGTTTCCAGTGATCTCATGTTTTCGATCGTAGTTCACCCGCTCCAGGATCAACCCACAGGCCGGAGCCAAATTCCCCTCCCAGCGCTGCTCGGGCCGGTCAAGGAATTTCAGCACTTTTTGAGCATCCTCTCGGCCCTCACCGATTTGCACCAGCGCTGCCACCAGCCGCCGTACCATGTGCTGCAGAAAGGCGTCGGCTTCGATGCTGAAAAGATGCTCATCGTCGACGCGCTCCCATCTGGCGGTTTTGATCTCGCGGACCGTATGTCCATCCTCAATAGGTGCCTGCCCGAAAGCGCCGAAATCATGTCGGCCAATAAAACCCGTCGCTGCCTCCTGCATCCATGCAAGATCCACATCCGACCAGCGGCGCCACACAAAGCGCGCCCGCAGCGGATCCGGCACCTCGCTCATAAGGATACGATAGCGATACAACCGGCTGCTGGCGTCAAACCTCGGATGAAATCCATCGGCGGCCAGCTGGCTCCGGGTCACCGCTACATCCCCTGGCAGCTGATCGTTCAAAGCTGCCGTCAGGTCCGCAATGGTATGTCGCCAATCGTGATCGAAGGCGATCACCTGTGCCCGGGCATGCACGCCAGCGTCCGTCCGCCCAGCCGCCAGCAGGCTATCGCCTTGCCAGCCGATTCGACGGAGCGCCTCCTCCAATACCCCCTGAATGGTCGGCAGGCCCTCGACCTGGCGCTGAAAGCCGTGGTAGTCGGTGCCATCGTAGGCTACGATCGATTGGTAACGTGCCACGAACCGTTTTATCCTTCGTCTGATTCAGCTGCTCCCGATGCACGGAGAGCAGTCAGCCGGAAGAGATTTACTCCTCCACCAGCTCAATCAAGACCATTTCAGCCGAATCGCTGTAGCGCGGTCCCAGCTTCAGGATACGGGTGTATCCGCCCGGGCGATCCTCATAGCGCACAGCCAGATCATCAAACAGCTTTTGGACGATCTCAGGAT
>JBKHKF010000060.1:0-10624 GCA_046537745.1 Anaerolineales bacterium
GTTGAGTGAGAGGATTATGGCGGGTATAAAGGATGGTTAGAAGTAACCGGTTATCAGCTAATGGAGTCTGCAGGAAGGAGCGGCGGACCTGGGAAAAAATGCGAGGATTCCGATTTGGGGCAAGGCTGTCGATTTGTGAGTCAACCTCAGAGCCCTCGGCAAAAGATTGTTAACTGTGAACCGTGGCTTTCACATTTCCCTGGCTTATGCATCCTAGAAGAGCAACCTTTAGCCACTCCCTGCTGCCATCCTGATTCATGCCCGCTCCACGGCGGGGCTTTAATGCGCATCAGCGCAGACTCCGGCATCTATTCATTCCGATGTGAAGAAACGCTTTCAATAGGTGCTGCAGACGTTCTTGTTTCGGGGTTAAATTAATGCGCATAGTCACATAGGGGCTGACGATATGTAGTTGGATCGGTCGAAACTCAGTCGCGGATACGCACGAAAGACGGAAGGGATGTGCGGACGGAATTAGGTTGGTCCCCAAAGCAGCCTATTCGTCAACCGCCGGCCGAAGATTTCAGTGTACAGCCTGCCAGCGAATCCACAGCTTGGACATCACTTCTTCGAGCCGGTCGAGCATCGACGTTCCACCATCTGTGGTGACATCATCTTCATTGGGGAAAATCGCGTAGGGTAGCCGGTGGTCACGGACATGCAGGTACTCTGGGTCCTGCGCAGAGAATTCGGACCAATCATCCTCGCGGTAGAGCGCTTCAAGCTTTTCGTCGGAAAGGCCGTGTTCGAGAATGGTATCCGGACGGTCGGGGTTGAAGCGGGCCCGGTTCTTGCGCAGTGATTCCTCGTAGGAGACATGGATATACAGCGAGGCAGCGTTGGCAAGTATCGAGTCGCTCAAATGCTGATAAGCGGTTTGGTAGCCTCCATGCTCGCTGCCGCGGGAAAACTCAAGGACAACGGTGGTCTCCGGTTCGGCGTCCCGCAGCCATTTTTGGTACTCGAGGCTCAACCTGCGGATGAGAAGATGCCAGAGGTCTTCATAAAGAAAATAGCCCTCCGGTGTTGTGTGGAGCCGATCCCGCTGGAACACTTGCTCGAGAATGTGGTCCTCTTCGAACCAGGTCCACAGCATGGGGAAATCATCGATGGTATGGATGTCGCCCAGATGGAAGCGATCCATTAATTCTAATTTGGGCAAAGTTCCCAGGCCATGCAATAACTCGCTCTTGCCGGCACCAGGTCGGGCGTTCAGAATGAGCACTGGCAGTATCTCTGACATATCTCGCCTCGGATAGAGTTTGGCTTATTGAATTCGCGCCCGATCATCCAAGCGTCGGGCAGCTATCCACATTTCATCATAAGCCAAACAACCCCGGGTCGGGTTCGAAACCCGGGACTGTCAGCCACGGGTCGGGTTGACGTCCGATGGTGAAAATACCCCTCTTTATAATGATGGTCGAACACAGAAACCGAGAAATCGATGGATGAGAAGATGGCCGGGCGGGACTATCGAATTAAGACGCTGGCCGTTGCCTGCCCGGCGATTATGATCTTGTTCCTTTCGGCCTGCAGGCAAGAGGCTGCGTCTCAGGATGTAGCCACAGCCACACCATCCGCAACACCATCGATAGCTTCCCCCACGCGCACCCCAACACCCAGCTCCACACCGACGGCGCGCGAAGTGGCTGACTCCCTGGGTACCATCCAGGCCGAGCTGTCTGCGGAACCCTGTACAGCCCAGGAAGTCCTGGCTTATTCCAATCAAGTGCTGCCGCTGGCAGAGGAGCATCTTCAGGCTGCGCAGCTCGCGCTGAGCATGCAGCCATGGCAGGAAAGCCAGGGTGGGGTTGATCGAGCCTATCGTGAGGCAACCGAAAGGGTGCAAGCGCTCGAGGATATTACACCTCCGCCGTGCGCGGATCTGGTCCAGCTTAAATTTATGAGTCATTCAAATCACTGGTGGATGTATGGGATCATCTTAGGGAAGGGGAGTTCGACATTGCACAGCGTAAGCTGCAGTCCTCATTTCACGAGGCGGGCCAGGCATCCGAGCTCTTGTCCTCGCTGCAGCAGCGGGTCGAAGACTGAAAGCCTTCCGCTTTCCATCCACCTTGCATACAATAGGTATTGATCCAACGACCATGATGCTAGCCAACACAATAGAGGAGGATTGAGCGAAATGTCCCCGTCGCTGACTTTAGGCAAGATTCGCGGACTTCAGGAAATAGCCAATGATCACGGCCTGTTCACCATCACGGCCCTCGACCACCGGGGCTCGCTAAGGCGGGCGCTTCAGCCGGACGATCCGAAATCCGTCGGCTATGAACGAATGCAGGATTACAAGATGAAGCTGCTTAAACATCTGGCGCCGGCTTCCTCCGCCATATTGATCGATCCTATTTATGGCGCTTCGGCTGGATTGGCCAAGGGAATGATCGGCGGAGATCAAGGATTCTTGGTGAGCCTGGAAGCCACCGGCTATGACGACGTTGAGGGAGATAGGGTGACCTCCAGCGCGGACGGCTGGGGGGTGGACAAGATAAAGCGCATGGGCGCCTCCGCCGTCAAGATTCTGCTTTACTACAATCCGGGAAGTTCAACAGCCGAAGAGCAAGAGGATTATCTCAAACAGGCGGTTGAAGATTGCAGGAAACACGACATCCCACTGCTTGTTGAGCCGATGACCTATCATATTGCTGATGGTCCGAAGAAAGGTACGCTCGAATTCGCAAAGCGCAAGCCCGAGATGGTGATTGAAACTGCGCGCCGCCTTTGCCCACTTGGCATCGATGTGCTCAAAGCTGAATTCCCCGACGATCCTGATCATGAGGATGATGAAAGCGTAATGGCGCAGCACTGCCGCGAGCTTAACGACGCGGCCGGCGTCCCCTGGGTGCTGCTGAGCGCGGGTGTTGGTTATGATAAATTCAAACTACAGACCAAGATCGCTTGTGAGAATGGGGCTTCCGGTTTCTTGGCCGGCCGCGCGATTTGGCAGGAGGCTCCTGGTTTGCCCGAGGATGAGCAGGACGACTTCCTGGCTTCCACCTCGGTCCAACGACTGAACGAGCTGACGAAAATCGCCAACAGCAGCGGCCGTCGATGGACCGATATCTACGATGATGAGCTGAAAGCCGCGGATATTGCCGAGGGCTGGCAGGAACGGTACTAAACAATCATAACTTCAGGCACCAAACGACCGATGGCGCCTGCTGATGCACCATCGGTCGTTTTGCTTGTAAATCCGATTAAAAGGAGGATGATGTGTCGAAAATCGAAAAAGACAAGGCAGTGTTTATCCATTACACGCTCACGGATGATGAAGGAGAAGTATTGGATAGCTCCGAGGAAGCGGAACCCCTGGGTTACTTGCATGGACATGGTCAGATTATCCCCGGGCTGGAGAAGGAACTCGAAGGCCACGAGGTAGGTGACTCTTTCGAAGTGACCATCCAGGCTGAGGAGGCCTATGGCCTGCGCAATGAGGACCTCGTGTCCACTGTCCCCTCCTCACTTTTTGAGGGAGTGGATGATGTGGAGGTTGGGATGCAGTTCAGGGCCGAGTCGGACCAGGGCCCACAGCTTGTGACCGTCACCGAGGTTGAAGGTGAGGAGGTCACGATCGATGCCAACCATCCGCTGGCTGGCGAGCAGCTCAACTTTGAGGTCGAGGTCAAGGACATCCGGCCAGCCACTGATGAGGAGCTTCAGCACGGGCACGTTCACACCGACGGCCACTCGCACTAGCCCCCTCCCATTGGGAGCGAATAAACGCGCTTCCAATTTGAGGTGGCTTGGCTTTGCTCAAAGTACGAACTTCGCCTTGAATTAGCGGAGACCCTCGAAGAGATCCGACTCGGCGCCCTGGTCCTTTCCTGCCAGATTAAGTACAGGGTATAGTCTGGCCTCGGACCAGAGGCGCCGGCGTTCATCGGGCGAGAGCTTGGAGAGTTTCGCTATGTTAGGGAGCTGGCTCTCGTGGCACTGGATGGCTTGCCATACAAGGTCGACGTACTCGGAGGTGTCAATTCTGGTGCTCAGTGCCCAGGATGGCCAACCGACAGGGGTTCTGGGTCCCCCATTGATCTCCATCTTCAGTTCACCAAAGGCTTGCTGATACAAGTCAAGAGTTTCTTCGGTATTGCCGAAGTAATAAGCCTTATCGACACGGTGCGGCTTCCCATGTTCTGGGAGATAAGCAGGATCCGCGGCTGCCATGGTAGCTGTGAGCGCTAACTGGCTTATTGCGATGTGGTCGGGATGGCCATAAACGCCGAATGGATCGAAGGTAACGATGACCTGGGGTCGCTCCACTCGCAAGTGGTGCACGATGGGCTCGATCACTGCTTGCGGATTCGCCTGATTCAGTTTTCCATCTTCAAATCCAAGCCGTTCAACTCGGCTAACTCCAAGCACTTCACAGGCAGCCTTCAGCTCCTTCGCCCGGATTTCCGCAAGAGCCTCTTCTCCGGGATACTCCTCTGGATCTCCAAACCAGCCCTGTTGGCCGTCGGTGGCGGTGATCACGGTTGTCCGATTTCCCTCGGCCGCATACTTCGCCAGCAGCCCGCCTGTGCCCATGGACTCGTCATCAGGGTGGGCCAAAATGCAAGTGAGCTTCAGATCAGGTTTCATCTCAGGCAATTCTCCTCCTCAGCTAGATAATTTGCCGTTAATATGGATGGGCGCGTACAAAATCGATATTACCGCAGCTAAATCTCAGTTGAACCCGCCCATGCCGTAAAATGGGATAGCGAACAATTCGAACAAAAATGCACGCTTAAGAAGCATCCGCACTTGGATCCCACTCATTGTGGTAGGGAGGAACGCGACATGAAGCCCGGCAGCCATCAACTCTATTCCACTTACAGTATCGTCGCTCGGGATCCCGAGACGGGCCAATTCGGCGTGGCAGTGCAGACCCATCAAATGACGGTCGGCAATTTTGTCCCCTGGCTCCTGGCCGGGGTGGGAGCGCTGGCGACGCAGGCGCTCGGCAACATCCGCTTCGGGCCGATGGGTCTGGCGATGCTGCGGCAGGGCATCCCCGCACAGCGGGTGGTTGATGGTCTGGTGGCCACCGACTCGGGCGCCAACCACCGTCAGCTCGCTGTTGTGGACGGGGAGGGGCGCGCCGCGGCCTGGACGGGGGAAGACTGCATCGAATACGCAGGGCACAAAACCGGTGACGGATTCTCCGTGCAGGCCAACATGATGACACACAAAACCGTAATCGAGGCCATGGTGGAAGCGTACCAGGGCGCCGAGGGCGGCTTGGCGCAGCGGATGATGGCCGCGCTGGAGGCGGCGCAGGCGGAGGACGGCGACATCCGCGGCAAACAGTCGGCCGCGCTGCGTGTGGTTCGCGGGGAGGCGCCCATCTTCAGGGATCCGGCGGAATGGCGCCCAGTCTACGATCTGCGTGTGGATGAGCACGAATCCCCCGTGCAGGAGCTGGCCCGACTGGTTCGGCTGCGCCGGGCTCAGCTGCTCGACCAGGAGGGCCACAGCGCCCTGGAGGAAGAGGATCGTGCGCGCGCCATGAAGCTCTGGGCGGAGGCGCGCTTGCTGGCTCCGGAGTTGGAGGAGATCACTTACTGGCAAGCACTCACTCTAGCGGATGTGCCGGAGGAGGTGGATCACGCAGTGGAAATCCTTGCGCCTATGCTCGAAGAAGACCCCCGGCGTGGGCACTGGGTCGATCTAATCCGCCGTGTGGATCGGGCCGGCATGTTTGAGCGGGAGGGAGCCGCCGAGGAACTTATTGCCGCGCTGGAGGCCGGCCAGGGGTAGAAGGGTGGAAATGTCCATGCCATCTCCCGCAGGGATGCGTCCCCATGGAGAGCCCTTTGGTATGCTGAGGGCATGATTGAGATTACCGAGGGTATAGAGATCCACGAAAGTGAGATCGATTGGCAGTTTTCACGCGCAGGCGGACCGGGCGGACAGAGCGTGAATAAGACCGCCTCCGCCGTGCAGCTGCGTTTCGATATCCCCGCCAGCTCTTCGCTCTCTGTCGAAATGAAGCAGCGGCTTCAGCGGATCGCCCGAAACCGGACCACCAAGGATGGTGTACTCATCATCGATGCCAGCGAGCACCGGAGCCAATTAGCCAACCGCCAGGCGGCTTTGGACAGATTTGTTCAGCTGCTCCGTCGTGCTGCCAAACCGCCGAAGAAGCGGCGCAAAACCAAGCCGAGCCAAGCGGCCGATGAACGTAGTCTCGAAGCCAAGCGGAGGCGGAGTGAGAAGAAACGCCGTCGTCGTTATGACCCCTTGCGGGACCGGTAATCAGGCGCCGGCGCGTCCCAACATCCCCACCGAGCTAACGACAAAAAAGACAATACTGAAGATCAGCTGACGCACGCCTATTCGGGTTGGTCGATGTCCAATGGCAGGGACCAAAACGCCGTGCAAATTGTCCAGAAAGAGTATGGCGAAGGCCAGAGGGATATGGAGCGGATAATCCAACAGGATAAAAAGCGATAGTCCTCCAGCAAGATTAAATAGGCTGTATGCCAGGGAGCGCCATCCTTGCCTGAGACGTGTTAACAAAGGGGGAACCGCTTCCATCTCCCGTTGGTGCAGGCGCAGATGAATAAACACAATGGAAGCGGCCGATTGCAACCAGCAGATAGCCCATAGAACGACCGCTGTTTGATCGGACCTGCCGCCAGCGACCCAAAAAGCCGCCGGCGCCATCAGCGATAGCACACCAACTGCCACGATCTCCACGCCAGGGCGACGACGCTCCGCCCGGCGACTGACCAGAAACAGATGCCAACCAAAGACGGGCACCCCGGGCAGAGCCAATAGCGGCAACCGGTTGTAACCGGCGCCAAGCAAGGGGATCAAGGCCAGTGCGGCCACCGTTGCGTAGATTCCCATCCAGATCACCCCAGGGGTGAGTTCCCGGCTCCGCCTTCTCCCTGCGAGAACTTTGACCACAATGGTGGTCGGCTGGCGCAGCAGGAAGACGGCCAGCCCGGCGATTAACAACCAGATCAGATCCACCCCAAACCGACCACCGGCGGCTGCTCCCAGGAAGAAAGGTCCCAGCAGCCAGATCCAGGCACCGTGTTCGGTAGGCACTGCGTAGCGTTTTTGAAAGAAGGATTGGATGGGGTCCTCCGATCACTTTATCATCAACGGTGGTGGTTCACAGGCAAGGAAAGTATAGTCCCTGATGGGCTTTCTCTGGCGCAAAGAAAACTGTCTTACAGTTAAGGGCAGACGACATTGTTGGGCATAAAAGTAGCATCGGAAGGAGCCAGGTCATGAAAGAGCACAGCTATCTCATTGTGGGCGGCGGTATGAGCGCGGCGGCAGCCGTGGAAGGGATCCGCACGGAGGATGAAAACGCCGATATTGGCATTCTCAGTCGGGAGGACGAGAAGCCCTATGATCGGCCCCCGCTGAGCAAAGGGCTTTGGACCGGCGACGCGGACCTGGAAGGGATCTGGCGTGAGCTGCCGGAAGGTGTCAGGCATTATCCAGGTAGCGCCGTGGGGGCAGTGGATCCCACAATGAAAAAAGTGACGGATACATCAGGTGAAAGCTACCGTTATGAGAAGCTGCTTCTGGCGACGGGCGGCCGTCCGCGGCGTCTGGATTTCGGCAAGGACGACATCATCTACTATCGCCGTCTGTCCGATTACAGGCGTCTTCGAAACCTCAGCCAGGATCATGAGGCCTTTGCAGTCATCGGCGCTGGTTTCATTGGGTCCGAAATCGCGGCAGCGTTGGCGATGCAGGGAAAACGAGTGACCATGATCTACCCGCAGGAGTACGTGGCAGACCACATGTTTCCTGCGGACTTAGCTGCGGACCTGTCGGACCTGTACAAGGAGCGAGGGGTTGAACTCCTGCCTGGCGAAAAGGCGGCTGGTTTGGAGGGCTTGGGCACGGACCTGACCCTGAAAACAGAATCCGGGCAGGCGCTGCAGGTGAATGCCGTGGTGGCAGGCATAGGGATTGCGCCCAACGTTGAACTGGCCGAGAATGCCGGCCTGACGGTGGATAACGGCATTGTCGTCAACGAGCGACTGCAAAGCAGCGACGGGTACATCTATGCCGCCGGTGACGTCGCCAATTATCCTGATCAGAAGATGGGAATGCGCCGGCGGGTGGAGCACGAAAATGCCGCCAACAGCATGGGTCGAACGGCGGGACGGGCCATGGCGGGGGCACAAGTGGCCTACGATCACAGCCCCATGTTTTACTCCGATCTTTTTGACCGCGGTTACGAGGCGGTGGGGCGATTGGATGCCAGTATGGAAACCGTGAGCGATTGGGAAGAACCCTTTAAGAAGGGGGTTGTCTACTACCTCGAAGATGGCCGCGTTCGCGGTGTCTTGCTCTGGAATACCTGGGGCAAAGTCGATGAGGCCACGGAACTTCTCGCAGAGCAGGGACCATTCAACGAGCAGGACTTGAAGGGCAGAATCTAGCCACCTGCTGAGTGAGCTGATCAGATCCCAACCACATCTCTGTTGGATCCAAGCAGAACAGCTCCGGACCCGACCCTACTCCTGCGCGCCTATGGCTATGGGGCATGGCGGCTTTAAGCAAAACTCGAGCATAGACTGCTCGTATCCTCCGCGGGAAGCAACAGCAATTATCAAGGAATAGACACATGAAGGAGGGTAAACTTGGTTTCATCTGTATGATGTTCTTCCCGACTTACCTGGGTTTGAGGTGCCATATGACCGATTTGGTTGAGCGCTATAACTATCATTCCTTCACCAGGGAACTGGTTGAACCGTGGCTGAACTTTAGTGAGTCACCTTCGGTCGGTGAAGTCGCGCCTAGCTTTCCGATCTGGCAACTGGATGGCAAGGAGACATCATTGAAGGAACAGTGGCGCGCCGTGAATTGGCTCGTCGTTGAGTTCGGCAGCTTCACTTGACCGTATTGCACGATGGCGGCGCCATCGATGGATGAACTGGCCGAACAACACAGCCAATCTGACATTCGCTCCATTTTCTTATATACACATGAAGCCCATCCAGGGGAGAACATTCCCCATTTGACAGGCATGCAGCAGAAATTTGATCATGCCCGCCAATTCAAGGAGTCCGTCCAACTTCGCCGGCCGATCATGCTCGATTCCTTGGATGGCGCCTGCCACCGGGCGTATGGCTCGATGCCCAATATGACCTGGATTTTCGACCGTACGGGGCGGGTTGTGTATAAGGCTCCCTGGACAGCGGTCCGCAGTGTGGCCTCAGCCCTCGAATACCTGGAGAAAACACGGGAGCTTCGATCCAAGGGGATCCGGGTTGCCCCGCTGCAGATCGAGCGGATGGATTATCGATTTGTGGATCAGGAGGCCTTTTACCGTGGGCTGGAGCGCAATGGACCCAAGGCGCTCAGAGAGTTCCAAGAAGCAGGCCTCTGATCTTCTTTGAAGGGTTGGTAAATATCTTGGTGGCTGGATCCAGGATGCTTAAGGATTAGATCCGGCGAACAGGTGTGAATTTGCCGAATGCTTGAAACCATTGAGATAAGCTGCCCGCATTGCGGGGAACTGAACGATCTTGAATTGGATCGTTCGGGAGGCGATCGGCAGGAATTCATCGAGGATTGCTGGGTTTGCTGCCGCCCAATCCAATATTCGGTCACGTTTGCCACGGGTGAAGGGCCAAGGGTGAATGCCGCCAAAGCATATTAAGCAGCGACCCTGGCCGTATCGGGGCGGTGAGGACAGCTTCAGCCTGGCGGCCCGTATCCTCATCCTGCTCATGTTGTTGATAGCGGCCGGGATGGTCGCCGTGCGCTCCGTGGCTGCGCAGGGCGATCTGTCTTTCTCGGAGATGGCGGTGGACTCGAATTTCCCCGACAAATTAACCTTTCGGGCCGAGGCCAGCGGCGAATTCCAGATCGTCGAGGCGGAACTCCTCTATTACTCACCAAGCCATTTGTCATCGGTCAGCCGCACCCGGGTGAAGGTGCCGGTGGATCCCTCCTCCCAGGTTGAGCTCAACTACGAATGGGATACCAGCGGGCAAACCGTGGTTCCCAATACGCCGCTGCTCTACCAATGGACTGTTTGGGACGCCGAGGGAAACAGCCTGACCAGTGAAGAGCAGCTTGTTCGCTATCGTGATACGCGCTTCGAATGGCAGGTCGATGAGAATAATTCCATTGCTGTCTGGACCCATGACCGGCCGGCCGAATTCGGTAGCGATGTTTTCGATTTAGCGGCGAGAGCTGTTGAAGCACAGCGTGAACTCTTTGGCGAAGATCTTACGCAGCAGATCCAACTCATCATTTACAACGATTTCGATGAGTTCGCTGAATGGCACAGCACCGTCGGAGAGTTCATCGGTGGTCAGGCGTTCCCGGACGTTGGCATTACCACACAAGTTGTGCCGTTAGGTGGTCCGCAAGCAGGTTGGCTCCAGGATGTGGTGCCCCATGAAATCTCCCATTTATATTTCGCCCAGGTTACCCATAACCCCACGGTCTCGATCCCGGTCTGGCTGAATGAAGGCATGGCCAGTTACAACGAGTTTGGCAACCACCAGCCAGCTCTGAATCGGGTTGAGCGTGTCGCTGAACAGGGGCAGCTCATCCCGCTGTCGTCGCTGGCGACAGGCTTCGGATCGCATAATGAGGCGAGAGCGAGGTTGGCTTACGATGAAGCGCTCTCCGCGGT
>JBKHKF010000061.1:0-10609 GCA_046537745.1 Anaerolineales bacterium
GCATTTGACTGATCGGCCAGGGGAAGATGTGACAGATACGACTGTAGTTCAACGAACATAAATGAATGGATGCCGAGCTGGGTTGCGGCCATCCCCTTCAGTGGTGATGATAGTCTGGGGCAAGTGATGATGAGAAACAGTTCTATTCATGGCGATAGCAGTTTCATTGGTCATGGCCTTTGGGCTGGCGCTTTGATGAGCCTGATCCTCATCGCGTTCCATTTGGTGGATTTCACCGCTGGATGGGATTCGGGGGTTGTTAATTTATTGACCTTATGTGTGATTGCGATTGTGCCGGTCGCGGGCATCTACTCCGCAGTCCGCCTGCGCGATCATGAGATCGAGTTGAAAACGTCGACTTTGGCGAAGGCCGGAGGTGTTGCGGGTTTGCTGGCAGGCACAATAGCAGTCCTCTCATTCTTCTTGCTCCAAATATTCCCAGTCGGCATAGACGGCAAACCATACTACGGCCATTATGCGCTCCTGGAGCTAATTCTCGTAATCTCTGTGTTCGCGATCCCGACCGCATTGGTCACAGCTGGTTTCTCGGCTGTCGCCTCCATAGTTACCGGAGCACTACTGTCCCCACTTCCCCAATCGGAGGGGTTTAGCGTGTCATATCCGAAGCGCTCCAACGCTCAGAGAAAGGGGTTCACAGTGACAAACCCTGGTGATGGTGAAAAAGATAAATACGTCAAATGGTCAAAGGGACCGATCAAGGTCCGATCCAAGAAAGAAGAGATCGAGGACAGCGGTGAGAATTACTATCGCTGGTTGCTTGGCCACTTCGGGCGAAAAACTTTACGGCGGCTCATTGCTGTCGTCGTTATCATTGGCATCCTGTTCCTTTGCTCGTTACTTGCAGGGTTGGTCAGCTAACGTCCACGTCGGGGTTTCTCGAGGAGGCTCGGTCGAGGGGCTAATGTTTCCTGAAGCCCCAAGGGTCTGTACTCGAGCCGTCCAGAGGCCTCGTCGGGTTCAATTGCATCTCACGTTCATACATTCCGAGTCTATGAGCGATAGGCCTGTCTTATCCCAAAGGGGCGCAGGATTATGACACACGGTATACCGAACAGAGAGCAAGGTGGCTCCGCCATCGGCGCCGGCCTCGAGGCCGGCCTGGTCGGGTTGCTCATCGGTGTCGGCCTGCCCCTCCTTAGCTGGGCCATTGACTTCTCCGACATTCTTTCGGTATTGACCATGGTTTGCTCCATTGGACTGATGCCGGCCGTCGGCGCCCTGGCTGCCTTCTGGATGCGGGAGCGCGGCGCGCTGACCCGCGGCAGGCTGGCTTCCGCCGGCGCCGTCGCCGGCGCCCTGGCGGGGCTGGCAGGCAGCATTTCTTTCATCGTGTTCAACATTATGCTGGACTCTGCGACGTCGGATTTCCTGCTGTCGGCAGGCTACTCCAGCGGCGGCCTGGCGGCCATGAGCGCCTGCATCTTCGGCCTGCCCGCCATCCTGGTTGGCGCCGGATTGGGCGCGATCGCCTCGGTGGTGACCGGAAGTGTTCTAGGGATCGAACCGGCCGTTGGGGCGAAGGAGCAGCCGGCACCGGTCGGTCGTCCACAACAGGTGAGCCGGACGCGGCCGGATCCGAGCACAGCGCCGCCAGACATCCGACCTGCGGTCCAGGCACTTGAGGCAGGTGACAATGCGCGCGCCCGAAAGGCACTGGTGAAAAAGCTGCAGGATAACCCGCGCGACGACGCTGCCTGGGTATGGCTCTCACAGGCGGTGGAAGAGCCTGATAAGGCACGGGAGTGCCTGCGCCGGGCGCTCAGCATCAATCCAAACAACGCCACTGCCAAGTCCATGCTGGCGGAATTGGACAGGCCAGCCCAGACAGCGGCTGGCAGCCCTGCTTCCGCTCCAGCGGATGAGAAAGAGGAGAGATATCTGAGCTGGGCTGCCAAGCGTTTCGGCCGCCGCTTCCTGACCCGCCTATTGATTTTCGGGGCGGTTATGGTTGTCGTATTTATTTGCTCGCTGCTCAGCCAGCTGCTCGGTTAATTATTCCTGCACTCGTGCACGAGATTTGGGGGTTCTGATGAAATACAGGTCCCGAACATTGATAACGATCGTTCTGCTCAGCCTCTGGCTGGCCGCGCCGGCCGCCGTCACGGCCGGGGCACCCGCCAAAGGTCCTGCTCGCGCGCCGGTCGCGCGCCCCGAGCAGCAGGCCGATTCGCCGGCCTGGATCATCTGGGAAACCGAGGCCCCCGTCCAAAGGCTGGCGCTGGCCGGTGATTCCCTATGGGTTGGACATGAAGAAGCCGGCCTGACCCGCTGGGACCTGGAGACCGGGCCTATCCGCTTTTTCAGCGGCAGCGATGGGCTGCCCGGCGAGGACGTGCTCGCTATCGCCGTCGATGGCAGCGGCGATACCTGGGTGGCATTGCTCGACGGCAGCCTGGCCCGCAGCACGGACGGCGCCAGCTTCGCCGATCTATCACCACCCACACCGGCCGATGACAACGCCTGGTCGCTGGATGTGGCCGGCGGCGAAGTGCTGCTGGGCACCCTGGGCGGCGGTGTCGCCCGCCGCAGCGGCGGCAGCTGGTCGGTGGACACCACGGCCGACAGTTCGCTGCCCTTCGACGACATTTACGCGGCGGCGCTGCAAGCCAACGGCACCCCCTGGATCGGCACGCTGGGCTACGGCGTGGCCGCCAAACAGGCCGGCGTGTGGACCACCTACGATCCGCCGCTGTCGATCGCCAACCCGCTGGATCCATCGGCCCAGGTGAACAACCGGGCCATCACCGACATCGCCATCGACGCCAGCGGGGCCAAGTGGTTCGCCAGCGACGGCTCCGGCGTGGCGGTCCTGAACACCAGCAACGACGGCTGGTCCACCTATAACACCGGCAACTCCGGCTTGAGCAGCGATTTCGTGCAGTCCATCTTCCTGGACAGCGCCGGCCACCGCTGGTTCGGCACGCTGGGCGGCGGCGTCAGCCGGCTCTCGAGCGGAGGCGGCTGGACCAGCTACCACCGCAACAACTCGCCGCTGCCCGAGGACGATGTGCTGGATGTGGTCGTCGATGATAACGGCGGCCTGTGGCTGGCAGCCTACGACGCCGGTTTGGCCTTCTTCGGCGACCTGCCCACCACCCCGCCCTCCTTCGAACTCAATCCGCTGGAGCAGCCAAACTTCATCCCCGGCGCCAGCCGCGGTTACTACCTGTGGCTGGACCCCGATACCTACCATTGGACACTGGCCTGGAGCGGCGACGGGCGATCCCATTCCTTCAAAGGCTTTATTGAATCTGATGGTCCGATGACGTTAATTGAGACCGCCCTGGAGGCCGACGACAGCGCCTCACTTGAAGGCAACCGCCTGACCATCGACGCCAATGAAAGCAGCGGTCAGGACCAGGTCACCTTCGAACTGGATAGGTCCGCCACCGAGCTGACCATCGCGCTCAAGATCGACGGCGCTTATTATCCCTTCAGCATTCAGGTGGGCGCGGCCAAGGCCACGCCGGGCACAGCCCCCTTCCGCCTGGCGGCGCCGCAGCCGCAGCCACCGACCGTCGAGGCCGGCGAGGATCTGAGCCTGACCGAGGGTGATTTCGCCTTCTTCAGCGGCTCCTACTCCGATCCCGACAGCCCCTCCGGCCACAGCATTGAGTGGAATCTGGGCGATGGGACCACCATCATTGACAAACTTTCGCCCACTCACCAGTACCTGGACGACGGCATCTACACGGCAGAGCTGACCCTGACCGACGTGCACGGCACCGCCAGCACGGATTCTCTCACCGTCAGCGTTGAAAACGCCCCGCCCGAAGTCGACATGTTCACTGAACCCTTCCAGCCAGCTGTCGGCGAGACGGTCGTTTTCGAGGCGCTGATCTTCGACCCGGGTGAGCTTGACACCCACACCTACACCTGGGATTTCGGCGACGGGACCGAAAAGGTCACCAGCAACGTCCCAACTGTCGAACAAACCTACCAGGTGAAGGGCGACTATGAGGTCTCCGTGACCGTCACCGACGACGACGGCGGCGTCGGCGAGGCCGGCTTCACCCTGACCGTGCTCGGCAACCAGCCGCCGCAGGTCAGCGCCGGTGACGACGCCGAGGTCGAAGAGGGCACGTCCTTCGAGCGCGCGATCGATTTCGACGATCCCGACTCCGAGGCGTGGACCGCCGAAGTCAATTGGGGTGACGGCAGCGCGCCGGAAACCATCGAGCTGACCTCGGCCGATCCGCTCTCGATCCGTCACCCGTACGCGGACGACGGCACCTACACCGTCGAGGTTACTGTGATCGACGACCTCGACGCCGCCGGCAGCGACAGCTTCGAGGTCACCGTGACCAACGTGGCTCCCGAGGTCAACCTGCCCGCGGCCGATCCGATCGACGAGGGCTCGGCGCTGACCGCGATCGGGACCTTCAGCGATCCCGGCGCCGACACGTGGACCGCCACCGTGGACTACGGCGAGGGCGAGGGACCGGTCCCGCTGACGCTCGATTCCATCGAGAAGCTGTTCGAGCTGAACCACACCTATGTCGAAGACGGCGAGTACTCGGTCGAAGTGTGCGTCACGGATGACGACGATGGGGTCGGCTGCGATGCGCTGACGCTGACTGTGAACAACGTGGCGCCGACTGTAAACGCCGGACCGGACCAGACTGTCAACGAGGGCGAAGTCCTGTCGTTCGCGCCCACGTTCGTCGACCCCGGCGCCGACGAGTGGACGGCGGCGGTCGATTGGGGCGATGGGACCAGCGAAGCGCCCCCGGTCGATGAGACGAATAAGTCGCTAGATCTGCAGCACGCCTACGGCGACGATGGCACCTACACGGTCGAGGTGTGCGTGCGCGACGACGACGGCGGCGAGGGCTGTGATCAGGTCGTCGTCACCGTCAACAACGTCGCCCCGAGTGTCGACGCCGGCTCCGATCAAACCGTCGACGAGGGTGACCCGGTGACCGTCGAAGCCGCCTTCGATGACCCCGGCTTCCTGGACACGCACGCAGCTACGATCGATTGGGACGACGGCGGCGATCCGCAGCCGATGGCCATCACAGAGAGCGACGGCGAAGGCACCGCATCCGCCCAGCACGCCTACCGCGACAACGGCGTCTACACCGTCTTGGTGGAGGTTTGCGACGACGATGCCGCTTGTACCACGGACGAACTGACGGTGACCGTCGAGAACGTGGCGCCGAGCGTCAGCGCCCAGGGTGACCAAATCGACGAGGGCCAGACCGCCATCCTTCAGGCCGACTTCACCGATCCGGGCCTGGCCGACACCCACACAGCCGTCGTCGATTGGGGCGATGGCAACAGCGGGGAGGTCGCGGTCAGCCAGCAGGCAGGTGGCGGCAGCCTGAGCGCATCCCACGTCTATGGCGACAATGGTGACTACGCCATAACGGTCACTGTCACCGATGATGACGGCGCCAGCGGCAGCGACCAGGCAACGGTCGAGGTCGCCAACCTCGATCCCAGCCTGGAGCTCGACACGGCCGATGCCCTCGAGATCCAGGGTGAGCTGACCTTTCTCGGCCGCCGGGGTCAGGAGCAAAGCCATTCAGCCAGCGCCACCGACCCTGGTTCGGACGATCTGACCTTCACATGGCAGCTGGGCCCCTCTGAGGCCAGCCAATCGACCTATTTCAATAACGGAGCGAGCAGTGATCCGGCGCTCAGCCCTGACGGCACCTTCCCCTTCAGCGCCAATGATCAAGCCACCGTGACCTTCGACCAGCCTGGTATCTTCTCAATCGAGGTCATGGTGCATGATGACGACGGCGGGTCAGCTGCCGAATCCATGCCCAAGCTGGTCACCGGTGAGGCGGTCTGCAGCCGCAGCCAGGGCTATTGGCAGCACCAGTTCTCCGGCAAAGGCAAACAGCACATCGACGACGAGACGCTGCTGGCTTACCTGGAGATCGTCAACCACTATTCAGACTACTTCTCCGAGGTCCGATCGCTCTCTAGTATTGAGGAGGCCAAGGAGATCTTCGATGTCAGCGGACCCAGCATGCGTTCAAAGGCCGAGGCCCAGCTGCTGGCCGCCTGGCTCAACTTCGCCAACGGCGCCGTCGATTGGAACCAGCAAATCGACACCGGCGACGATCCGCTGGGGACAGCAAGTTACTCCCAGGTCATTCAAACCGCTGAAGCCATCCTGCTGGATGCCGAAGCCGACCATCAACAACTTGAGCGGGCCAAGGACCTGGCGGAAACCGTCAACCATCTGGACAAGGAGAATTCGTCCTGTGACGTTGCAGACGATGAGGGCGATGACCAGGATAATCAGGACGAGGATGAAGACGGTGATGAAGGAGATGGCCCTCCTGGCGGCGGTCCCCCCGGTGAAGGGCCTCCGGGCAAACGAGGGCAATTGATCCTTAAAAAGCCCCTGTTGAATTGAGCCGAAACTCTTGAAATACAAGGGTTCAAGTGCCCGGCGCCTCGAAGGTGACGGGCACTTTGCTAACAAGGTAGGGGCACGATTCATCGTTCCCCTACGCATCATTCCAAGATCCGCAAGGGTACATGGGAATGCGCCCTTACACAACAACTCACGAAAAATTATGCAAAGGCGACCGGCCGGGCGCTCCACCATGCTTCTAACCCCGTTGCCCGTTCCCAAAAGACGCTGCTCGTAGCAACCCCGTCTACAGCCGCCGTCGGGGCGAATCAGCCGATTTGCTTGAATACAAATCGCATTCACTATGGAATTGCTAAGATCCATATGAAGGATTCATATGGACAAAGAATGTATTGTTGATACTCTAGCTTCGATTGACTATTTTTCCCGGCTGGATCGGTGCGCGCTGGAACTGATCCGGTTGGCCACACAGCATAGCTCTTACGAGCAGGGTGAATGTGTTTTCCACGAAGGGGATGCCTGTATCGGTCTCTATATCGTAATTAACGGCTGGGCCAGGGCCGTTAAAACTTCGCCGGCAGGCAGAGAACAAGTCATCCGTTTCGTGGGCCCCGGGGACGTGTTTAATGAAGTCGGCGTTCTCACCGGCGGCGTCAACGTTGTCACGGTGGAGACGCTGGAGCCGCTAGAACTGCTCATCGTGCAGCGAGAAATCCTTCTGGGACTTGTTGATGAACATCCTTCACTGGCCAAAAGGCTGATTGAAAACCTGGCCAATCGGATTTTATATGCGATGGACATGGTGGTCGATCTTTCATTGCACACAGTGGAAAGCCGGCTGGCGCGATTTTTACTTCAGCAAGCCGATGAGGAGCGGATCAACCGGCATAAGTGGGCAACCCAAGCGGTGATCGCCGCCCGGATCGGCACCGTCCCTGTCGTACTCAACCGCGCTTTAAGGATCTTCGTGGAAAAGCGCTTGATTGATTTGTCCCCGGAGGAAATCATTATTCTAAACCGTAAGGAACTGGAGCGGATCGCTCTACTCAACCCATAATAGCGGCAGTTTCCGGTGCCAACCGGTATCAGCCGCGGAATAGACTTAAGTTGAATACAGCCCCGTTTCTCCTCGCTATGCTGAGCTTGATATTAACGTGCTCAGTCGAGGAGAAAGCTCATGAACAAAGCGCGTATCCTGAACGCGATGCTGGTTGCTGCATTCCTGCTCTCTGCATGCGCATCCAGTCAGCCCGCAGCGCCGGTAGAGGCTCCTACAGAAGTAGAGGCTATCCCTACAGCCACAAACGAGGCCCCATCTTCTGAAGACGAGAATGGTGTGGCAGAGGTCGCCGCATCCGAGTCTGGTGAGACGCAGAACCAGCCTGCGGTCGATGAGTCAGAGGTCTGGACTCAAGATTACATCACCGAGGTCCCGCCAATCATGATGAGGGAACCCTATTACGAAATCTTTGGCCAGGCAGATGGACCCGTGCCGTTTACATACGAGGAGGCCATCAAGCTGGCCGGTCATTCATGCGGGGCTACTTCCGGCGCCTGGGTCATCACACGCAAGGCGTTGGAAGCTCTCTATCCGGATGGAGAAATTCCGGTCCGGGGGCAAATTTCCGTCGAGGCCCCGGGCGCCGAGGATGAATGGTTTGTCGGCGTGTTCGGCGAGATCATAACCTACATCACCGGAGCCGCACCGAAGACAGGATTTTCTGGCGCGGAATTCGGCGAGGCGAATGATCTCTTTGTACGTCAGAACAAGATGGTTTACGCTGATGAACCTACAGACCAGCTGCCTCCAATGCGGGAGTGGGTCTTTACCCGTTTGGACACCGGAGCAAAAGTCGGCGTGAAATTCAATCTGGTCCTGATCACACCGCTGCCCACACCTGCCCGACAGGCGATGGGCAAGAAGGTTGCGGCCGGCGAGGCCACGCCGGAGGAGGCCGCCGAGTATATTCAGTATTGGAATGATCGAGTTCGCTTCGTCTTTGAGAAAGCGGACACCATGGAGAAGCTTTTCCCGGTAACGATCTACGAGTAAACGGTCTTCTTCAGAAAGTCTACGCTGGTCCCAAATTAGCCAGCCCCGGGAAATCCGGGGCTGGCTAATCTCGGCGAGTATCATCAACTGGCGTTGCCCAGCGTTCACCTGTTGAGACCACCGGATCGGCCATCAGCATCGACCGGTCACGTGTTCAGCAACAATGCCCCGGACCAATTGGATGCCGAGATTTCGCAAGACGAAGGCGGCGATTTTTCACCAACTCCCACGACATGCAGGGAATAAAATCCTGGAAACTAGCATCAAGGTCCATCATCCGATTTCCCTTTCCAGAGCATTGACAAAAAAGCTGATAGAAGAGGCGGATTGACACAGAAATGGACATCGGGCTTTGATGGAGGGTACGCCGCGGTGGATCCGGCTCTTGCTGCGTTTCGCCAGCACCGTTATGGCCGCAGGAACACTGATCAGTTTATCCAGAATCCTTCCCGGCGGGTTTCTTCTTCATTCTGCCGGATTTCATCCTCTTTCTGACAGGCAACCCAAATTTCTTCATCAGCCTGATGATGTGGTTACCCACCGATCAGCTGCCTCTCCTTTGTGAATTGGTTTCCTCATGTTCATCGCGGCATGGGCCATCTGCAACACGAGCGCCTTTGCCCCGAACGTCAAATGCTCCACGCCTGGCTCGCTCGCCTTTGCTCCCAATACCCTCGGTGGCTCCGGCGGCCAGCTGGAAGCTCACAATCTTTTCAACATGAGGCGATCGTACTCGAGATGATCAGCCTCGCCGGCACGGTCCAACGAGTGCACTCATGGTTTGCCAAGGATTGCGTCCTGGCGAGGTTAATCATTTTTGCCTTGCAAACTCAAGACCTTCTTTTCATATCGAGAGAACGGTAAGAAAGGATATCCTGCCACTCTTTTTCAGGCGCTTCCCTCCGACCGCGCCTGAGATTCCCACCAGAGGCTGTTGCGGCCTGCTTTCTTGGCCGCGTAAAGCGCCTCGTCAGCTGCCTCGATCATCTCATCCACATCCTTCATCCCTGGTTCCAGCCCGCTGATGCCGATACTGATAGTACATCGGATCTCGGACCCCTTGGCCCGAACAAGCAAACCCTCCACTTCACGCCGCAGCCTCTCCGCCACGAAGCGAACCGATTCCATCGAGGTCTCCGGGAAGAGCACCACAAACTCGTCACCACCATAACGCCCAAGCAAATCTGTCACCCGGATGCACCTCCGGCATACCCGAGTGACCGCTCGGAGCACCTCATCCCCAACGGGATGACCAAACTCATCGTTCACTCGTTTGAAGTAGTCAATGTCGAATATGAGCAGTGAGAGCGGATGTCCAAAGTGGCGGCTTTGTTGCAGCTCAAGATGCGAGAGCTCGAGGAAGTACCTGCGAGAGTAGACGCCTGTCAGATCATCCCTATTCGCCAATCGGATGAGCTCAGCCTCAGCCTGATCAAGGCGCTGGCTGAGATGAACAAAACTGTATACGACTGTCGGCGCCACAAAGAGGGGGGATGAAAAAACCTAATACCAGGTCAGTTCGAACCAAATCTCCCTTCAGCAGCAGATCCATCAACGCGGTGAGTGCTACCGACAGAACAATGGAAATCAGCCCCGCCAGGACTGTCACACGCGCTGCCCCCAGGCGTCGGATGAGATGGCGCAGGGTTTCCATGAATTCATCCTATCAAGCCAGGGATCATGGACGGCGGGTGTGTAAGCGAAATGAAAGGTGGCGTTCTAGCGTAAGATAATCCGCGAGAATATGGGATCATCGGGCCGGTCGCAACGTTTTCTCCACGGTCATTCCCACACGATGAGCATCCGTTTCGTAGAACCTGTTGCAGGCCGCTACCCGACCGTGCGTTTCGCAAAAAAAAACAAGTGCCCGGCACCTCGGAGGTGCCGGGCACTTCGAATCCCATGTGGGATGACCGCCTCCTTCCCCTGCGCGCTACAAATCCGAACTGTGCGCTCAAAATCGTCAATTGAATTGGTTGCTGGAAGCCCGGAAGGAATAGGCTGCCGTGTGAAGATAGTGACGGCGTGGGATGAAGACTTCAGCCGCCGGGCGCGTCCAACTGCCAGTCGTTCTTGATCTCTTTCCACCTATGGCGGCCACCCTCCCGGAATTCAGGCAAGTTCGATAAGCAGAATTCGAGCGTGAAGTACTGCATCTCATAGTCGCTGCCCAACACTTGGCAGTCGTCACTGCTGCACAT
>JBKHKF010000062.1:0-10524 GCA_046537745.1 Anaerolineales bacterium
TTCGCTGTGTCCAGGATATCCTGGGCAGTGCTGCGGCCTATACCGTGAATGTAAGTCAAACCGATTTCGACGCGCTTATCGCGCGGAAGATCGACACCTTCAATACGTGCCATGATTTACCCCTGTCGCTGCTTGTGGCGCGGGTTGCTGCAGATCACGTACACTTTGCCGCGCCTCTTTACAATCTTGCATTTCGGACAACGTTTCCTAACGGAAGACGATACTTTCATCGCGAATCTCCTCTTACCAAATCAACGGCCGACCTAAGTCGGCCCGCGAAGTATTCATTATAACGAATCGCATCCAGACCGTCTAGGTCCTCGGGCTCCAAAGCCGTGAGAATCAACGGCTCACCTTCTGTGACAGCCACACTGTGCTCGAAATGCGCCGTGAGCTTGCCATCCCTGGAGGCTACAGTCCACTGATCCTTTAAGACCCGGGTTTCAGGGCGTCCGGCCAGCACCATCGGCTCCAGGGCGATGGTCATGCCCGGCTTGAGTGCCAGGCCGGTGCCAGGGCGGCCATAATTGGGCACCTGCGGATCCTCATGCATGTTTCGGCCAACTCCGTGGCTCGTGTATTCTCGGACGACATTAAATCCACCATCTTCAACGGTGGCCTGGGTGGCTGCCGAAACATCCCCGCTGTGGTTGCCACTCCGCATTTGATCGATGGCGGCGAACAGCGCCGCCAGGGTGACATTCATCAGCCGTTCTGCCTCCGGCGAAACCTTGCCGACATTGGCGGTGAACGCCGAGTCCGCTACAAACCCTTCGACCACACTGCCGCAGTCCACGCTGACGATATCCCCCTCCTTCAGCTTGCGATCGGAGGGAATGCCATGAACCAGCTCGTCGTTGATGGAAATCGTGGTCACGGCCGGATAGGGATAAGGCCCTTGATAGCCCTTGAAAGCCGACTCCGCACCGTGCTCTTCAAGCACAGCCACAGCAGCCTGATCCACCTCCGCAGTCGTCACCCCCGGCTCGATGGCGCTATAAGCGGCCAGCAGCGCCAGCGCGTTAATGCGCCCAGCACGCTGCATAATTTCCAGCTCCCGCTTGCTCTTTAGCACAACACCACGATGCCAGGGCACCAGTTCTAAGCCTCCTGCTGGACTGCGTCCAGCAATGTTTTTGTCACTTCTTCTACCGGCTCGTTGCCATTGATCTCAACCAGCAAGTCTCGGTCCCGGTAGTACTCAATCAGTGGTTCCGTTTGCTCCAGGTACACCTGAATGCGATGGCGCACCGTCTCTTCTTTATCGTCCTCCCGCTGATACAGCTCAGAGCCGTCGATGTCACAGACCCCGGGCTCCTCCGGCGGGTTTTTGCTCAAATGGTAAATGTGCCCCTCTGCCCGGCAAACCAGGCGGCCGGACAGGCGATGTATCAATTCCGCGCGGGGCACTTCGAGATACAAGACCAATCGCAAGCGGCCATTGAGCTCATTCAGGATCTGATGCAGACCCTTCGCCTGCGTCAGCGTCCGTGGGAAGCCATCGAGGATGGCGCCATCACGGCCATCCGGCTCCAGCAAACGCTCCCGGACCATGGCGATGGTCACATCGTCCGGCACCAACTCACCCCGATCGATGTAGCTCCGGGCCTGCTTACCCAGCTCCGTGTTCTGTTGTAAATGTTGGCGGAAGATATCCCCGCTTGAAATGTGCGGGAGTTCGAGCGCCGCCGCCAAACGCTTGGCCTGTGTACCCTTGCCTGCTCCCGGTGGTCCCAGCAAAACCAGGTAAGTGGCCACCTTGGATCTCTCTTTCGCCTGCCTAACGCACCAACAGGGCTTGATCGTAACCGCGCAACTTCAGTTCAGCTTCGATGGATCGGTATGTATCTCGCACCACACCAACCACGATCAGCAGACCCGCCGAGGACACCAGCAGCAAGCCGGTTTGTCCTTGTTGGGTGAATGGGAAGAACAGGCCCACCAAGAAGGGCATCACCGCCACGATGCCCAGCAGCAACGCGCCCGGGAACGTGATCCGCCGCAGCACCCGCGTCAGATAGCGTTGGGTAGCGGCACCCTTGGTCACGCCCGGAACCTGCGCGCCGGAGCGCTTCAGGTTTTCGCCATAGTTCTGTTGTGCGAAAAGCACATCGGTGTAGAAAAAGGTAAAGGCCACAACCATCACAAAGTACATGATCCAATACGTCGAGCTGATGCCGCCGAAGTTGTTTTGCAGCCACAGCGCGATGCTGGCGACGGTTTCATTCTGTGAGCTCAAAAAGAATTGGGCCAAAACCGCCGGAAACGTCAGAATCGACTGGGCGAAAATCAGCGGGATCATGCCCGACATGTTGACCATCAGCGGCAACGAGCCTTTCACCGGCATCGACATCCGGTTACCGACTCTACGACCCGGATACATGACAGGCACATTGCGCCGGCCCTCCTGCACATAGACAATCACAAAAATGGTAATCGCCGTGATGAACACCAGGAAGGCAATCATCGGAACCCGCAGCGATTGATCCGCCAGCAGCTGACCGACGTTGGCCGGGATCTGAGCCACAATACCGGCAAAGATGATCAGAGATATACCCTGATTTTTGATGCCGAATTCCGAAATCAATTCACCAAGCCAAATGGCGAACATGGTGCCCGCCGTCATCGTGATGATCGTCGTCAGGGTCTGCAGATTTACCCCGAGCTCATAACTCAAGATGTCCAGCGGCTGGCCGACAGCGAACTGCTGGAACAGCCGAATCTGGCCCACCGCGTTCAGCGCCGCCATGGGCAGCGCCAGGTAGTAGGTCCACTTCTCCATCCACTTGCGGCCTTCGCGCGGATCATCTTCCATGCGCTGCTGAAGCGCCGGAACGATGGGCACCAGCAGCTGCAGGATGATCTGTGCCGTGATGTACGGGTACACACCCATAGCCAGGATCGAGAAGTTGGACACCGTGCCACCGGAGAGCAGATCCAGCAAACTGAAGAGGGTCTGCCCCGCGCCGGCCTGGGTCAGGATCTGCGCGATAGCCTCACGGTTGACCCCCGGCACAGGCACATGGGCCACGAACCGGTAGAGGATCAAAAGGCCGAGTGAAATGAGCAGGCGGTTGCGGATATCTTCGGATATGAAGAGAAACCGCCAGATTGATCGCTTCATGTTTGACTACCTCGCATTCCAAATCCCGCGCTAACCATTATTCCTCGATGATCTCAACGGAGCCGCCGGCCTTTTCAACCTTCTTCTGGGCCGACTTGCTGATCCGGTGAACCCGGAGCTTCAGCGGCTGCGCCACCTCGCCCATCCCCAGAATGACAACGGGGTGCTCGAGATCGTCGATCAAGCCCGCTTCCAGCAGTGTCTCGGGAGAAACTTCCTCCTCCGCCCCGAAATCCGACAACTGATCGAGGTTGAGCTCCTGCCAGCTCGGCCGGTTGACGTTTGTAAACCCGCGCTTGAACGGCAGGCGGCGGAAGAAAGGCAAATTGCCTCCCTGGAAATACAGTTTGCCGCCGGAGCCCGAGCGGGCGCCATAGCCCTTGGTGCCCCGACCGGCCGTCTTGCCCTTGCCAGAGGCCCGGCCGCGGCCCACCCGTGTTCGTTCCTTTTTCGCGCCAGGTCGTCGTTTCAAATCGTGTAATTCCATCGTACCTACTCCTCGACCTCCACCATGTGGCGGACACGATCGATCATGCCGCGCACCACCGGAGTGTCCTCGTGCTCAACCGTCTGTCGTAGTTTGCGCAAGCCGAGAGCCTTGACGGTGCCGCGCTGCTTCTTGGTAGCCCCGATGGTGCTGCGCACCAACGTAATCTTTAGAGTCTTCGCCATACCTTATCGCTCCCAGAAGGGCTTTAAAGCTTCCGGGCTCTTGCCGCGGTTGCTGGCCTCTTCGTGCAGCTTCTTCATGCTGCGCAGACCCTTCAACGTGGCTGTTGCTACGTTCAAGACATTGGCGCTGCCCAGCGACTTGGTCAGCACGTCGCGCACGCCGGCCGCTTCCAGCACTGCCCGCACCGGGCCGCCAGCGATCACGCCGGTTCCCGGCGAGGCTGGTTTGAGCAGCACCTCGGCGCCGCTGTGCTTGACCGTCACTTCATGTGGGATCGTCGATCCCACCAGCGCAATCGGCTTCATGTCATCTCGGGCTCGCCCCGCCGCTTTTTGGATGGCGTCGGGAACGCCGCGCGCCTTGCCGACGCCCAGGCCCACGCGCCCCTTGTTGTCGCCAACGACCACTGCCACCCGAAAGGCGAAGCGGCGGCCGCCCTTGACTACCTTGGCGACGCGGGCGATGTCGATGACGCGTTCGTCAAGCTCTTCTCGATCACCTCGATCGCGATATCCATTACTCACAGTATCTTCTCCGTCCTTCGCCTAGAAATCCAGGCCGGCTTCGCGGGCGCCTTCTGCCAATGCTCGAATGCGGCCATGGTACTTGTAGCCGCCTCGGTCGAACACAACTTCCTTGACACCCGCTTCACTGGCTCGTTCCGCCACCAATTCACCCACCAATCGGGCCTGCTCTGTTTTTGTCAGCTCGCCGCGCTTGGACTTGATGTCCTCGTCCAACGTCGAAGCTGCCACCAGAGTCTCGCCTCTCAGGTCGTCAATAACCTGAGCGTAGGTGTGCGTCAGGCTGCGGAACACATTTAGCCGCGGCTTATTGGGCATCCCGTGTACCTTTTGGCGCACCCGATGATGCCGTTTTTTACGGCGTTCGTTTCGACTCAACTTTGCCATTACGCTTCGCCTACCTTGCCTGCCTTGCCTGCCTTGCGCCGGACGTGCTCGCCCTGGTATCGGATCCCCTTACCCTTGTACGGCTCGGGGGGCCGAACCTTGCGAACATCGGCCGCCACCTGGCCGACAAGCTCTTTGTCAGGGCCGTGCACTCGAATTTCACGGGCCCGTTCATCAACATCAAAGCTGATCCCCTCCGGCGGCTTAATTTCCACCGGGCTGGAGTAGCCTACGTTCAAGACCAACGTCTCGCCCTGAAGGCTGGGACGATAGCCCACGCCGTGCACCTCTAGCTTCTTCTCAAACCCTTCACTGACGCCAACCACCATATTGTTCAACAAGGATCGGCTCAGACCGTGCAGCGACCGCACCTTGGGAAGGTTCGACTTGCGCTCGATCGTGAGCACATCGTCCTCACGGTTGATGGAAACGTCACGATGAAATGTTCGTTCTAATTCACCCAGCGGTCCCTTGACTCGGACAAAGCGGCCGTTGATTTCGATCTCCACCTTGTCCGGAATGACCACCGGCATGCGACCTACTCTTGACACTTCAACCTCCTCGCAGGTTCCCGCCGGAGCGGCCTACCAGATCTTGCACAATACTTCGCCGCCGACACCCTGCTGACGGGCCTGAAGGCCTGTCATCACACCCTTCGAGGTCGTCATGATGGCGACGCCCATGCCGGACAACACCCAGGGGATCTCATCCTTCCCCACATACACACGGCGCCCCGGCTTGCTGACACGCTCAAGTCCCGTGATTACGGGCCGGCGCTGCCGCCGTTGACCAACATACTTCAGGCGCATGCGCAGCACTTTCTGCGGGCTGCCGTCCACTTGGACAACCTCATGCCGATCGATGAATCCCTCCTGCTCCAGAATCTTGGCAATCGATGCCTTGAGATTGGAACTCGGGATGGAAACCATCGGATGGTCCGCCGAAATAGCGTTGCGGATCCGGGTCAGCATATCGGAAATAGGATCGTTTACTGTCATCGCATTATTCCTCCGCGAACGGATTACCAGGACGACTTCTTCACGCCCGGTAGATGGCCCTTAAGCGCCATCTCCCGGAGGCAAATGCGGCAAAGTTGGAATCGCCTGTAATAGCCGCGGGCGCGCCCGCAACGTTTGCAGCGATTGACTTCACGGACCTCGTATTTCCGGCTTTTTTCTCGTTCGATCAAGGCTTTCCTGGTCATGTTACTCCGTTCTCCTAAATGGCATCCCCAGGCCAGCGAGCAGAGCCCGGCCCTGCGCGTCGTTCGGGGCAGTCGTCACAATCGTTACTTCAAAGCCGCGCACCTTATCGATGTCGTCATAGCCCACCTCGGGGAAGATCAACTGTTCTCGAACCCCCAGGGTGTAATTGCCACGGCCATCAAAGCTGTCGTTGGATACGCCGCGGAAGTCGCGCGTTCGCGGCAGTGCCACGTTCATCAACCGGTCCAAGAAGGACCACATGCGCTCACCGCGAAGCGTCACCTTCACGCCGATGGCCCGACCTTCGCGCAGCTTGAAGTTGGCGACGCTCTTGCGCGCCCGCGTGATCACCGGTTGTTGCCCGGTGATGGTGGAAATGTCCTCCACGGCCGCGTCCAGCGCATTAGCGTCATCCAAGGCCTCGCCGACACCGACATTGACAACCACTTTATCGATGGTCGGGGCCTGAGTTACGTTCTCAAGGGCAAACTGCTCAAGCAGAGCCGGTTTGACCTCGTTGTTATAGCGCTCTTTCAAATAGTGCGTCACCCTGTTTACTCCCGTGCTACTCTACACATCAATTACGCTGTCACATCGTTTGCAAATGCGGTGGCTCTCGCCGTTATCCCGCTCAATACCCACCCGGGTTGCCTCGCCGCACTTCGGGCAAACCAGCATCACGTTGGAAATGTGAATCGGCGCTTCGAATTGAATGATTCCTGGAGACATCGTTCGGCCACCCGCCTGGACCTGCCGCTGATGCTTGCTGCGGATATTAACGCCCTGCACCACCACCTTGTCCTCATTGGGCCGGACACGCAGCACTTCGCCGCGCATCCCCTTATCCCTGCCGGCGATGACCTCCACGGTGTCGCCCCGAATGATCTTTACCTTGGCCACAGTCGATACCTCCTAAAGCACTTCCGGCGCCAGCGATGCAATCTTGGTAAAGCCTCGCTCGCGCACCTCTCGGGCCACCGGTCCAAAGATCCGGGTCCCTTTGGGATTGGTGCCGTCAACATCCAGAATCACCGCGGCATTGTCATCAAAGCGGATGTAGGATCCGTCTTCCCGCCGGAACTCCTTAGCTGTTCGCACAATCACCGCATGCACAATATCGCTCTTGGACACCGCGCTGTGCGGGTTGGCGGCTTTGACCGTGCCGACGACGATATCGCCCACGCGCCCATAGCGCCGCTTGGAACCGCCCAGAATGCGGATGACCAGGATCTCACGGCCGCCCGTGTTATCTGCTACGTTGAGGCGGCTTTCGTACTGGATCATTCCTCCGCCTCCGCTTCTTCCTCGTCATCAGCCTCTTCTGTCGCCTCAGCTTCCGGAGCTTCGGCTTCGGGCTGGAGGACTTCGGCGGCTTCATCCACGATCTCCTCGCGCTCCGCCTTGACTTCCGCATCGGTCACCTTGGCGATGACCTCTTCGACCACGAAGCGCTTGCGCTTGGAAATGGGCTGGCTTTCGACGATGACAACTTCATCACCGGGACGGCAGCCGATCTCGTCGTGCACAAGGTACTTCTTGGCTGATCGAAGGACCTTCCCATACAGCGGATGGCGGTGATCGCGGGCCACCTCGACCATTACGGTCTTTGGCATGTTCGCCCTGGTCACTACCCCCGTCAGTCGACGTCGGTTATTGCTCATCAGTCACTCCCTGCAGCTCAGCAGCCAGCTCACGCTCCCGGAGGATCGTCGCGAACCTCGCGATTCGGCGTCGGATCCTGCGCAGCGCCGAATGGTCGGTCAGTTGGCCGGTTGAAATCTGGAAGCGCATTCGGAAATATTCATCCTTGGCGTCATCCAGGCGGGCTGCAATCTCGTCGGTCGATAGGGCTCGAATTTCCTCTGGCTTCATCATTCGCCTCCGAACATGTCGAGCCGCTCGGCAAACTTGGTCTTTATGGACAGCTTATGAGCCGCCCGGCGCAGCGCTTCTCTTGCGTTCTCTTCATCCAGACCGGAGATCTCGATGACCATCCGACCCGGCTTGACAACCGCCACCCAGCGGTCCACCGCGCCCTTACCCTTGCCCATGCGGGTTTCCGCCGCGCGTTGGGTGACGGGCTTATCCGGGAAAACACGAATCCATACCTTCCCACGGCGGCGCATGTAGCGAACCAGGGCTCGACGGGCCGCCTCGAGCTGCCGTGCGGTCACCCAGCCTGGCTCCAAAGCCTGCAAGCCGTAGTCGCCAAAGGCAACGGTCGTGCCGCGGCTGGCTTTGCCTTTCATCCGGCCGCGCTGCTGCTTGCGCCATTTAACACGTTTTGGCATTAACATAATTCCACCTCTTGGGGTCCGTAGATGTCGCCTACTCGCTGACGTAGACGTCCATCGCTTCGGCTTCCTCTTCAGAATCCGGAAGGATGTCCCCGCGATAGATCCAAACCTTGACCCCGATACGGCCGAATGTGGTGGCGGCTTCCGCCCGGGCGAAATCGATATCCGCTCGCAGCGTCTGTGCCGGCACCCGACCCTCCCGCATCCATTCGGTGCGGGACATCTCCATGCCCGACAGGCGGCCAGCGCACATCACTTTGATGCCCTCTGCCCCGGCCCGCATGGAGGAGGAGATCGCTCGCTGCATCGCCCGGCGGTGGCTTATCCGCCGCTCGAGCTGATGCGCGACGTTCTCAGCCACAATCCTGGCCTCGAGATCTGGTTCCTCAATTTCCTGAATGTCAAGCTTGATGCTGGTTCCAGTCAGCTCCTGCAGCTGCCGCCGCAGTTCCTTCACGTTCGACCCCTTTCGACCGATAACAATACCGGGCTTGGAGGTGTGAACGGTGATGTTGATGCTGTTCGGAAACCGCTCAATCTCAATACGCGAGATGCTGCCGCGAGGGTTGCTGTCATAGGTGAGCTCACGAATGGCTCGGTCCTCGTGCACCTGCTCGGCGTATTGTCTTTTTTCTGCAAACCACCGTGAATTCCAGCGCTTGTTGATGCCAAGGCGGAACCCAACGGGGTGAACTTTCCGTCCCATAATCGCTCCTTTCGGGGGCTAGCCGGCGGCCGGCTCTCGCTCGCGCAGCACGACCGTGATGTGCGACGAGCGCTTCTTAATCGGCTTAAAACGGCCTCGACCACCGAAGCGGCGCCAACGGCGCGTCGGCCCCTGATCGGCGTAAATCTCCGCAATATACAGCTCGTCCCGGCTGAAGGCCATGTTCTCTTCCGCGTTAGCCACGGCCGAGCGGACCACTTTGGCCACCGGCCGAGCAGCAGCCTTGGGCGTGTAGCGCAGCAGTTCCAGCGCCTCCGTCACGTCCCGGCCCCGGATCATGTCCACCACCAGGCGGACCTTCTGCGGTGACATTTGGATGTAGCGCGCGGTTGCGCGAACGCCATTATCCTCAGCCATTAGCGCTCCCTCTCTCTGCCCGCACCGGCCCCTGCGCCAGCGCCCGCCCCGGCCGCGCGGGTGGTGCGGTCCCGATGCATGTGACCCCGGAAGGTCCGCGTCGGCGCAAACTCACCCAGCTTGTGTCCGACCATGTTCTCCGTGATGTAAATGGGAACGTGGCGACGGCCGTCATGCACAGCAATGGTGTGTCCCACCATCTGGGGGAAGATCGTGCTGGCCCGGCTCCAGGTCCGGATCACCTTCTTATCCCCGCGCTGGTTCATATCTTCAATTTTTTTCAACAGCTTGGGGCTGATGTAAGGCCCCTTCTTCAATGAACGAGACATTGATTCTTCTCCAGACCGCTAGCGACGCTTCTTGGAACGTCGGCGGATAATGTACTTCTGGGTGCGCTTGTTGGTGCGTGTGCGCTTACCAAGGGTCGGCTTACCCCAAGGGCTCTTCGGGCTGGGCATGCCAATGGGCGAACGGCCCTCGCCGCCACCGTGTGGATGGTCCTTCGGGCTCATGGCCGAGCCGCGCACCGCCGGCCGGAAGCCGAGATGACGCTTGCGCCCGGCCTTCCCGAGCTTGATATTGCCGTGATCCGGGTTGCCGACCTCGCCTATCGTGGCGTAGCAGGCCTGCCGTATCCGGCGCACCTCGCCGGAAGGCAGACGAATAGCGGCGTAAGCGCCTTCTTTACCCAGAACCTGGGCCGAGGTGCCGGCTGAACGAACCAGCTGACCGCCCTTGCCCTCCGTCAATTCGATATTGTGGACGGTGGCGCCAACAGGAATGTTGGCCAGGGGCAGACTGTTACCGGGTCGGATTTCTGATTTCGGTCCTGAAACCACGGTGTCGCCCACCTTCAATCCCAGCGGTGCCAGCATGTAGCGCTTCTCACCGTC
The DNA here is from genome assembly GCA_046537745.1 of Anaerolineales bacterium. Classification (GTDB taxonomy): domain Bacteria; phylum Chloroflexota; class Anaerolineae; order Anaerolineales; family E44-bin32; genus DASWJQ01. The sequence continues at coordinate 10,188 of JBKHKF010000062.1, forward strand.
CGCGTAATTCAGAAGCGCAATGCGGGCTGACCGATTGGGGTCGTACTCAATGGAAGCCACCCTGGCTGGGATCCCGTGCTTATCCCGCTTGAAATCGATCAAGCGGTAGTGCCGGGCATGGCCGCCGCCCCGGTGGCGCGTGGTGATCCGACCATACATATTGCGGCCACCTTTGCGCCGGCGCGGCACCAACAAGGATCGCTCCGGTTCGGTTTTTGTCACTTCCTCAAAGGTCGCGCCGGACATATGTCGGCGGCCCGGTGAGGTCGGTTTATATTTCTTTATGGGCATCACTACACCCCTTCAAATACGTCGATAACTTCGCCAGGTTCAACCG
>JBKHKF010000063.1:0-10252 GCA_046537745.1 Anaerolineales bacterium
GGCCAGATGAGATGCCACCAGATTGAGCATCTCTTTCCGGCCTCCAAAATCATGCTGATACCATTTGAAGATAGGGGATAGCCGGAGCGTCGACTGCTCCAGATCAACCTGGGCGCCACCGCCCTGTAGAAAGCTGGCCGTCGCTTGTGTCAGCTGCTGGTCGATTTGATCACCGATATAGAATCGAATTGGTGGACAGGAGCGGGCACCGCAATTTAGTGCGAAGTGGATGCGAGGGTCGAAGGGGTCGATGGCAGTGGCAGCCCGCGGGTCATCAGGGGTTAGCATACGCAATCGATAAACTGGATGGGGGCGGTTGCCCCTCAGCACCCCGTGCTCGATGACGTCTGCCGAAAAACGGTAGCCGCAGACTTCATAGGCAGCTTTCAAGAACAGACGAAAGGGGACCCGATCCCCGATCTGGAAGCGAATGATGGCATCGAGAATTAAGGCGTTGTACAGATTGATCCAAAATGCGAGCCGCTGATCTCGATCGCCCAGATCCTGAAGTCGGCAAGCTGAGAGCGCGCCTGTCAGCCGGCGGAGCTGTTGGTAGCATTCGGCTTCCGCGAGGGCAGCGTAATTAACGCGGCGGCCCTGCTCATCCACCGCCTCGGCCTTTAGTTCCTGAGCTGTCCGGTAGAGTTCCTGGCCTGGCATCTCCGGGACGGGAGCGCTGATTTCATCGTTAAGGACCGGCTGGCTGCCGGCACCATTCAGCACATGAATAAGCCGCCAGGCCATTTTATGCAGCTGTTGCTTCAGTGAGCTATCATGATTCGGACCAGTCATGGCTGAATTCTAACCCTGGAAGCAAGTGAAATGGGTGAGCGAAATTACGCGGATATGGTTCAAGGGAGCGCAGATTTTGAAGTGTGGTACCATAGCCACCGATTTGCCGTACATAAGGCAGGTTAAGGGAGATATGACAGAACCGAAAAAGATTACGATCATTGAAGGGCCACCCCCAACCTTCGAATATGCACACGAAAATTGGCTCTTCGGGCTGACGGAAGGCCCTTCGCCCTACCGCATTGCCCGATGCCAGCTGCGAACTTTCAATGGCCCCGCCCTGGTCGAACGCTGCTATCGCGCTTGGCGGGATAACGAGATCATCGAACTGGAATTTCGCAGTGAGGATGGGCTCAAGCAGAAAGCGCCTATCGTTGCAGCCCGCTGGATGGAGATGGACCAGGGGGATGTGCTGATGCTATGGGTGCGTCTGGAGGATAGCGAAGTCGAAATTGAGTTGGACTTCGAGTTCGACGACGATGAAGATGACGACTTCGACGGTCCCTTCTGGGAGCCCCCTGAGTCCTGGGGTTAATTAAAATAATTCGGGCGCCCAACGGCGCCCGATTTGATTTAACCTACCTGGCAAACTGACACAGATGGGAGCAGAGCCGATGGGAGATTACGAGACGCTGATTGTGGATAAGGCAGCCTCGGTGCTTCGCATCACCCTGAACAGGCCCAAGGCCAATGCGTTCAACCATAGCATGATCGACGAGCTTAATGCAGCCCTCAAGGATGCCGGAAGAGATCCCCAGATTCGCTGCCTTGTGCTTACAGGAAGCGGCAAGATGTTCAGCGCCGGCCAGGATGTGACAGCGTTCTCCGAACGCGCCGGCCAGGTCTCTTTCAGAGAGCATCTCCAAGGGACCTACAACCCTTTGATCAAGCGGATGCGAGGACTGGAAAAGCCGATCCTGGGCGTGATCAACGGCCCGGCCGCAGGAGCGGCGTTGGGCATCGCGCTGGCGTGTGACCTGCGGATCGCATCCGAGGAGGCGAAGTTCGTGTTTGGTTTCACCGGCATCGGTCTCACGGCAGACTCGGGCACCTCGCTGACGCTGCCGTTGCTTATCGGTCTCGCAAGAGCCAGTCATATGGCTTTCACAAACGAGCCTCTCACCGCTGCACAGGCGCTGGAATACGGATTGGTCAATAAGGTCGTCCCGGCGGAGGCCCTGGCCGAAGAGGCGGAGAAGTTGGCGGCCAAACTGGCCAAAGGCCCGACGAAAGCCATCGGCCTGACCAAACGGGCGTTCAATCACAGCCAGCTGGGCGCACTTGAATCGGTGCTTGATTACGAAGCTCATTTGCAGGAGATCGCTGGCCAAACCAGGGACCATCAGGAGGGACTGGACGCATTCCTGGAGAAGCGACCGCCGGAATTCTCCGGCGAATAAGCCATGGCCTGATGTGCAAAGCCGCCAATAGGGCGGCTTTGTTGCGTTTAATGGGAAGCTGTGCCCGAATGTTGTAAGATGGATGTAGAGGCTAGTGCAACCCTGGATGATCCGGCATCCTTGGGATGGTTCCGGATCAAGGAGGTGGCCGAATGCCAGACCTCGAGGGCGTTCTCTTCTGTGATGGGTGTGGAGCCGAAATTGTGGGCGCACCGGTCTTCGTCGAAGGACAAAAGCACTGCTGCCTGGACTGCGCCCAGCTCGGCGATTGCGATTGTGCACTGGTGCTGGATGATGGGCGCGGCGACCATCTCAACCTCATTCTGCCTCCGCTTGAGAGCCCGGCCAGCCTGGCTGCCAATTATCCACGCTAAATGCCAGCTTAAGCCAGCAGTTTCTTGAGCCTCCATCGCGAAAGCAGCCGCTTCATCACTCCAGCGTATGGTGATGAAGTCTTGCGGCATTCGTGCTGAAAGGGCATCAAAATTAGTCGCATGATCATTTGGCTGAGCAGGGCTGAAGGTTCAGGCAAGCTCGCGTTCAATTTGCTTGCGCTCGAATTGCAGCTGCCATAGCTGACTGTAAAGCCCGGCTTGAGCAACCAGTTCGGTGTGGGTGCCTTGCTGGATGATCTCCCCTTCAGAAAACACGAAGATCGCGTCGAAAGCGTCCATGCCAGCCAGGTCGTGACTGATGTATAGCGTGGTTTTGCCGGCGGTGGCGGAGAGAACATCGGAGCGTATTTTTCGGCTGACGGCTGGATCCAGGTTTGCGGTGGGCTCATCCAGCAGCAGATATGGCCGGTCCTGCAGCAGTGTCCGAGCCAGCGCCACCCGCCGCTGCTGGCCTGCGCTCAGGTGCCAGCCCCATTCTCCTAGAGGGGTGTCCAGCCCATGGGAAAGGATCTCTAACAACGATTCAGCGCCAGCGCTCGCCAGAGCCTGCCGCAGTTCACTTTCCGTTGCGGATGGTCTGGCTAAGAGCAAATTTTCCCGCAGGGTGCCGCTGAAAAGCATTGGCCGCTGCGACATGACGCTGAACAAGGCTCGAGCGTCCTCCCCTGACAAGCTCCGCAGATCTCTCCCGCCAAGGCGGATGCTGCCCCCTTGATAATCCCAAAATCGAAGCAGCACGTGAAACAGGCTTGATTTGCCAGCCCCACTGGGGCCTACGAGCGCTGCCCGTTGGCCGGAATCGATAGAGAAACTGATTCCATGAATCGCCGGCAAATCTCTGGTTGTGTATTTGAGCTCAAGCCCTTCGACCTCCAGGTCGCATGGAGAAATGTCATCTGTTAATCTCGGGGTTGCAGGCTCTCGGATAGGCGGCTCGATATCGACCAAATTGAAGAGCCGCTGGCTGGCGGAGAGGCTGGCCTGGAGCGCGGACAGCGAAGCGGTCAATGGGAGAACGAGTTCGAAGCTGGCCAGGGCCGTCACCACCAGAACTGTCAGCTGCACTCCATCCAGCTGGTCCCCTGTCAGCAGCAACATGGCAAGCCACAGGATTGCGACTGGGGCCAGCTGGTTCAGCCCTGTCAGGGTCCCCTCTGCGGCAGCGTCGAGGATATCGAGGCGCTGGCGGCGGGAATCCTTAAGTTGTCCTTCATCAAGAAGCGCTTCCAGTTGAGATTTTGCTTCACCGAACGCGATCAAATCAGGCAGCCCCTGGATCAAATCTACGGCTTTCTCCTTGAAGCTCGCTCTGAGAGTCGCAAGCGCCCGATGATGCGAGCGCCCGGCTCGATTGGTCAGCAGCGGGATTACAATCCCGGCGGTAGCCAGAAGGACAAGCCAGAGAAGTGCAAGCTGAACACTGAGTGGGATCAGCAGGAATGTGAGAACGAGCATGCCAAGGGCTGCTACAAGCGGCGGCTGCAGAACGCGCAGGAAAAGAAATTGGAGCGTCTCGATATCGTCAATAATTCGTGCCAGCAAATCGCCGGAGTGCCGGCCAGCCAGTGCGGCCGGAGCAAGAGGCTCGAGCTCTCGATAGAACCAGACTCGAATTTGGGCGAGCAGCTTAAAAGTCACGTTGTGTGACACATAGCGCTCCGCATAACGCAGAATCCCGCGTGAAAGGCCGAGGAAGCGCACCCCCACGATTGCCACCTGCAAATCGGCGATCGAGGGCTGGAGCGCAGCTTTGGCGATCAGGTAGGCGGAGGTGGCCAGCAGCCCGATCCCGCTGGCGATGGCGGCCAGTGCCAGCAGCACCGCCAGCGCGAACTCTCGCCACAGAGGCTTCGCCATGGTGATGGACCATCGCAGCAACTTCATGGGCTCACCTTGAGCCCGGCTGAGCCAGCCAATTTGGCAAAAGATCCATCCGCCTCCAGTAGATCTAGAGGCGGTCCGGCTTCGAGCAAGCGACCATTGGATATCAGCACGATCCGATCGGCTTCGAAGGCATTGTGCAGCCGATGGCTGATCCAGAGCGTTGTGCCGTTGGCGGTCAAATCACGCATCGCCTCGAGGATTGAGGCTTCGGTGGCTGGGTCCAGGTTGGCGGTGGGCTCATCCAGCAGCAGAAGCGGGGCGCGGCGGAGGAAAGCTCTCGCCAGGGCAACTCGCTGGGCCTGGCCGCCGCTCAAGCGAAAGCCTCGTTCGCCGATGTGCGTTTGGAAAGCCAATGGCAGATCCCGGACGAATTTCATCAATCCGGCATTCTCGGCGGCTTCCTCAATCTGAGCCGTGGTGGCTTTGGGGTTCCCCAGGCGGATATTGTCCAACAAGCTGCCGTGGAGCAGGAAAGGTTGTTGTGGCACCCAGGCAATTTGTTGCCGCCAGACAGCCGCGTTAAATTGGGCCAGCGATTGACCGTTTATTCGGATTTCACCTTTGTCTGGTTCGAGGAACCGGAGCAGCAGCTGAAGGAGGGTGGATTTGCCGGCACCGCTCGGACCCACCAGGATCACCCGCTCGCCGCCGGAGATCGCAAAGCTCACATTCTGCAGCGCTGGCTGATTCCGACCGGGGTATTGGTAGACCACCCGGTCAAAGTGAATAGATCCCAGGTCATCGGGAGGCCGGCCCTGAGAAAGGAATTGACCAGGCTGTGCATCCTCCTTCGCGTTGAGAATCTTGAATATATCGTCGGCCGCTGCTAATCCGGTCACGGAGTCGTGAAAATGTGCTCCCAGGGACCGCATCGGCAAATAGAATTCCGGTGCCAGCAGCAGAATAAAAAAACCGACTTGAAAACTGAGATTGCCGTTCAGCAGTCGAAGCCCAATCTGGACTGCGATGATAGCTGTGCTGATGGCAGCCGCCAACTCCAGGACGAGTGCGGATAAGAACGCAATCCGAAGGACGGAAAGGGTGCTGCGCCGGAATTGGTCGGAGATGGCCTTGATCCTTTCAAGCTGGCCCGAGCTCCGACCAAGCACTTTCAACGTAGCCATCCCCTGCAGGCGCTCCAGAAAAACGGCGCTGGTGGCTTGTAGCTGTTGCCAGTGCGCTTGAAGCCGCTGATTGGCAGAACGGCCAATCAGGATCATGAAGAAGGGGATCAGTGGAGCGGTGAGCAGCAGAACCCAACCGGAGAGCGGGTCGAGCGGAAAAACCACCAGAAGGATCAAAAGTGGGATCAGCGCAGTCGTTGCCAGCTGAGGCAAGTAGAGACGGAAATATGGATCCAAGGCGTCGATCCCATCGGCCAGTATGCTGATCAATTCACCAGTTCGAAATTGACGGCTGTAGCTGGGTCCCAGGTGAGTCAGCTTGCTGGCCAGCTTGCGGCGGATGCTCTGCTGCAGCGCAATGGACAGTTTGCTGGCGAAGAGCCCGCGCCCAAAAATCAGCGTGGCCCTTACAGCTGCCAGCAGTATCAGGATGAATAGTGAATTCTGAAGATCGGATAACGGTGCGTTTTGGAGAAAAGCGCTCGCGACTATCTGGCTGAGCAGCCAGCTTGAAGCAGCGATTGTTGCGCCAACCGAAAGGCTGATGCCGGCGAGAAAGGCGGCCTGAACCGGCATCGTTCGCACCAAATGGAGCAGCCGCCGGTCAAGTCTCATCCCGGCGGCTGGATTAAGCCCGCTGGTGCGCGTCATGGCAATCGATCAGTATTCGAGCGCGCTCTCGCTCGAAAGTCGACGACGCAGCACGTAGTAGGACCAGCCCTGATAGGCGAGGACGAGCGGCAGGAATATCAAGGCGACGATGGACATGACACGAAGTGTGTAGGCGCTGGAAGCCGCGTTGTAAATTGTCAGTGTCCATTCTGAATTAAGGCTGGATACCATCACGCGAGGGAATAAACCCATAAACATGGTCGTCACCGAAAGCGCAATGGAAGTCCCCGTCATGGCAAAAGCCCAACCTTCCTGCTGCTGTCGGATGAACCAGCCTGCGACCAGCATGGCAGCCCCGGCGGATAACGGGACGACGCCTGGGTTCACGCCCAGCCGGGCGAACATATCCGTGTAAAAATAACCTAGACCGACAGAGATGAAGCCGATGACTACAGCAGCGGGCCAGAGCTTTCGAGCCGCCGCCAGGGCGCGCAGGCGAAACTCACCTTCGGTGCGCAGACTCAGGAAAATAGCCCCGTGCAGGCTGAAGATAATCAGCGTGGTCGCCCCCCAGGCCAGCGCGTAGGGGTTGAGAAGATTGAAGAAGCTTCCTACGTAGGTCATTTCAGCGTTGATGGGAACGCCGCGCAGCAAGTTCCCGAGGGCGACTCCCCAAAGCAGCGCTGGCACCGCGCTGCCGATAAAAATCATCCAATCCCAAAGGGATCGCCAGCGGAGATTTTGGTCCTTGCTGCGGAACTCAAAAGCCACGCCGCGAACGATCAGCGCCAGCAGCATGAACACAAGTGCCAGATAGAAACCGCTGAAAAAGGTCGCGTACCAATTGGGGAAGGCGGCGAACATGGCGCCGCCGGCGGTGATGAGCCAAACCTCATTGGCGTCCCAGAAGGGACCAATGGTATTGATCATGAGACGGCGTTCTTTGTCCTGCTTCCCCAGAAAGGGAAGCAGGATCCCGACGCCGTAATCGAAACCCTCCAAAAAGAAGAAGCCGATGACCAGGACGCTAATGAGAATGAACCAGAGAGTGTTGAGATCCATGAGGCTCCTCCGGGCTCAGGCTGGTTGCGCGTTGGCTTCGGCGGCGGACTCCGAAGGCCGAGCAAATTTAGCCAACAAGAACACATCCGCTGCGATGAGGGCGGTGTATATCAGCGTAAAAGCCAACAATGAGAAAAGGATCGTTCCGGGGGCCAGGTTCGGGGACACCGCTTCCGATGTTTTCTGAAGGCCAAAGACAATCCAGGGCTGTCTGCCCATCTCCGTGAAGATCCAACCGGCGCTGTTGGCTATGTAGGGCAGCGCGATGGCCCAGGGCAGCAACAGCATCAGACGCCTGGAGTTTGTTATCTCTCCCTTCAGCACGCGGTAGAGCGCGTACAGAGAGAGGGCCAGCATTAGAAAACCGGCGCCGACCATGATCCGGAAGCTCCAGTAGCTGATCGGCAGGTTCGGTGCGTAATTACCCGGGCCATATTCGGACTCATACATGGCTTGAAGCTCGTTGATGCCTTTAACTTCGCCATCGAATTGGTTGTAGGCCAGCAAGCTGAGTAATTTGGGAACGCGGATGGACCATACCTCCTCGGTGCCTTCAAGGTTGCCGATGGTAATCAACGACATCGAGGCTGGGTCCTCCGTTTCCCACAAAGCTTCGCCGGCAGCCATCTTCATAGGTTGGGCTTCGATCATGTGCTGAGCCTGGCTGTGCCCGACCAGGGTCACCAGGAAGACAGCGATCACTCCATACACCGCCGCCCATTGAAAAGATCGTTGGAAAAGCTTTGTTTCTCCTTTATCGCGAAGCAGGTTGTAGGCGCTGATCCCCAGAACAAAAAAGGCGGCTGTGCTCATGCCGGCGGTGACGGTGTGCGGAAACTGGACCCAAACATGGGGATTCCCAATCAGAGCGAAGAAATCCGTCATCTCCGCCCGGCCGTTCTGGATCACGTAGCCAACTGGCTCCTGCATGAAGGAGTTGGCAACCAGGATCCACAATGCGGAAAGATTGGCGCCAACAGCAACGGCCCACATCGCGCCCGCATGCACGCGCTTAGGCAGGATGTCCCAGCCAAAAATCCAGACCCCGAGGAAGGTCGATTCCAGAAAGAAAGCCAGCAGTGCCTCAATGGCCAGAGGAGCTCCGAAAATATCCCCGACGTAGCGTGAGTACTCGGACCAGTTCATGCCAAATTGGAATTCAAGGACGATGCCGGTGACGACGCCCACGGCGAAGTTAATCAAGAACAACTTGCCCCAAAATTTGGTCATTCGTTTGTAGAGCTCGTTCCCGGTGCGCACATAGGTGGTTTCCATGATGGCCAGCAAGATGGAAAGGCCGAGTGTCAGCGGGACGAAGAAGAAGTGGTAGACGGTTGTGATGCCAAACTGCCAGCGTGCAAGTGCGACGGTGTCCATCCAAGAGCTCCCGATGGCTATGCAATTGAATTGTCAGTGGGTGGATTAGGCGACGATTTTAACCGGTTCGAGCTGCTTGCCGACAGCAATGTCTTCGAAGTTCAGCTCAGCCAACTGTGCGCGCATCCGCTGCTGCAGCTGGCACCAGATGTCGTGGACTGGACATTTATCGGTCCAGCGGCAGACATCCTCATCGATCACGCACTGGTTCAAGGCGATCGGGCCATCGATGGCTTCGACCACTTCAAGCAGGCTGATGCGTTCAGCCGGGCGGCCAAGTTCAACTCCGCCTTTAACGCCGCGGCGCGTGGTGACGATCCCGGCCTCGGCCAGGCGGCCAAGAGTCTTGCTCAGAAAAGCGAGTGGGATCGCCTGGCGATCGGCGATTTCTTCAGCTGTAAGTCGTTCTCTTGATGCGTTAACGCTGAGTTCAAGCACGGCTCGAACGGCGTAATCGGCTTGTCGGGTGATTTGCATGCGCCCCTCCAAGGGTTAATTTGGACATTGCCAGTCCTTATTACATAAAGTTACCTGTTGGAGGAAGACCTGCGAAGTGTCAGCCGTCATGGATGGTGTGTGACACTCATCCAAGCGGGAAATTTGCCTCCGGCACTTTTTCGCTGCGCCGGTGGGGGTGAGCATCGCAAACTACTGACCGAGTCTGGAACGTTCCTCCTCGGCCAAATCTTCATCGAGTTTCTGATAAAGGGGCGCCGGATCGCGGAAAGCCTGGCCGGCCGGCAGCTGCACCGGCTCCCAGCGCCCGCTGGCGTGTTTCGCATTGTATGAAAGAACTTTATGGCTCCGTTCAGATTCCTCGACGGTCTCGATGGTGAGATCTCCAAAGAGCGGTTCATCGTAGCCGAGCATTCGATGGAGCCTCTCCGTGCTGAAGGGAAGAAACGGCGAGAACAGAAGCTTGAGGTTATTGACGGCTTGCAAGGCGGTATAGACTGTCGTTGCCGCTGTTTGCTTGTCCTCTTTAATCACGCTGAACCATGGTGCCCGGTCCAGGTATCCGTTGGCTTGGCGCGCTAATCTCATGCACTCTTGCAGCGCTGCTCGCAGCCGGACCGCCTCGATCTCCGCGCCGACTGTTTCGAAGCCACCGTGGATCTCATCGATCAATTCCTGGTCCTCGGGACGAAGCGCGCCCGGTTCAGGAACGTGGCCATCCCAGTGCTTGTTGGCGAAGGAGATCACCCGATTGGCCAAGTTCCCCCAGGTGGCCACCAACTGGTCGTTGTTGCGGCTGACGAAATCTGGCCATGAGAAGTCGCTGTCCCGCGATTCAGGCAGCACAGAAGCCACGTAATATCGAATGGCATCCGGATCGTAGCGCTCGAGGATGTCGGGCAGCCAGATGGCCCAATTGCGGCTTTTGCTCAACTGGGCGCCTTCGACATTCATGAACTCGTTGGCGGGCACGTCGTAGGGCAGGTTGAGCTTCTTGGTGGGGTCATCCTCGTAGATCCGTTCAACGCCCATCAATTCAGCCTGCCAGATGATGGTATGGAAGGGAATGTTGTCCTTGCCTATGAAGCAGTATCCCTTGGCGCTTGGCTCATACCACCAAGCCTTCCACGCTTCCGGATCGCCCTGGTTC
>JBKHKF010000064.1:0-10209 GCA_046537745.1 Anaerolineales bacterium
TTGAAATTCGAGGGCCGCGTGCAGGGCTGCATCGGGATGCGCCCTTACGTGGGATCGCTGCCACTTCATTTTCGTATAGCATTTCCTTGCGCAGAGTCATTAAATCACAGCTCGCGCGGCTTGATCAATGGATCGACCCGCACCCATGAGTAGCACAAAGCTGCATTGTCCTGGACGAGGTTTCATAGAGAGCGTAATCGATCAGGTCCCAACGACGAGCCTGGACTTGAATGTTCCCCGCCGTTATGGGAGTGTTGACTGAGCCCATACTTGCCTTCTTGGAGAAAAAGAGTTCTTCTCGCCGCGTGCGGCAAATTTAAATTCCAGGCCTATTACATCTCTTCGGAAGCGGATTGGACGGTCAGTTCAATATGTGTCCTTGCCCACAAGATCCGCCATGATACTTGTGGGAAATAGCTTCAGGCGGCGTGATGATGGAAAGCAATAGATCCATGAGCTAGAAGCATTCGCCATTGCAAAAGCACGGGTCCTACGGGCTTGCCGGCGTTGTAAGGTCTTCCAACGCGAGCGTGTAAGCCAGCAAATCCGCCATCTCAGGCTGGTCCTAATGTCGCTCAGAGAGGAAGCCCCCCGTAAATCTTTGCCTCGATCTTCCATTATTCGGGACCGATCCTCCAGGACATCTCGAGCCGATGGCGAACAGCCTACTCGAATGTGTAGGGCGTGGCTCCCTGGAAAGGTAGTCTTGTTCGGCTGGCGCTACCAATTCGTTGCTGGAAGCATAAATCTCCTGTACTATGGATCTAGCAACTCGTGATATTGACGGGAGTAAGCACCTTGTCAAGCGCTTGGTTTATGGTGAGCGACATTCATCTGGCGTCGGGTCCGGCCTGTTCGATGGCCGGGCCATTATTTTTATCCCACTAGTCGCGAGGTATGGATGAAAGTTTTTGATCGCAGCCCGATGGATCTGGCGCAGATCTCAGTGCCCCTAGGCCAAGTGTATCTTGTGCCGGAGCGTTGCAAGGGCTGCGAAATTTGCGTTGAGTTCTGTCCGCGAGAGGTGCTGGTCGTCTCTGAGCTTCGCAATGCCAAGGGCTACCACCTGCCTGAAGTCGCGCCGGGCAAAGAGGAGGCCTGCGTGCACTGTGAATTCTGCACCATGATCTGTCCGGAGTTCGCCATCTTCACGCTGGTGCGTGAAAGCGAAGCGCTGCCTTGAGCCGCGGGCGCGTGCTCAGCGGTCATCACTTTATGCACGGCGACCATGCCTGTGCGGAGGGGGCTATTGCGGCCGGCTGTTCCTTTTTTGCTGGTTACCCAATAACGCCCTCCACCGAGGTGGCCGAGCGCCTGTCGCATAGACTGCCGGAAGTCGGTGGGGTCTTCATCCAAATGGAGGATGAGCTCGGCAGTATCGCCGCCATCCTGGGTGCCTCCGCCGCAGGCGCCCGCGCTATGACGGCCACCTCGGGCCCCGGCCTTAGTCTGATGATGGAGAACCTCGGTCTTGGCGTCATGCTTGAGTTGCCTTGCGTAATAATTGATATCCAGCGCGGCTCCCCCTCGACCGGCCTGCCAACTATGCCTGGCCAATCCGACGTTATGCAAGTCCGCTGGGGTTCCCATGGTGACTTCGCCGTGGTGGCCTACTCACCCTGGTCGCCTCAGGAGATCTTCGATCTCACTATCCACTCGTTCAACATCGCCGAGCGCTACCGGCTGCCTGTGATCATATTGGCAGACGAGGTCGTCGGTCATATGGTCGAGCGTGTGACCATACCATCCGCCGACGAAATCCCACGACTCGAGCGGAAGCTGGCCAACGGCACGCCTCCCGAAGAGTTCAAGCCCTTCGGCGCCGCCGACCCCGATCTGGTCCCACCTATCGCCCATGCCGGCGAAGGCTATCGGGTGCACTTCACCGGACTCACCCATGACGAGAAGGGCTATCCGGATCTCAGACCAGCGACCCACCATCAGCTCATCACCCGTCTGATGAACAAAGTTGCGGTGAACGCCGATGAACTGATCCGGACTGATGAGTACTATCTCGAGGACGCTCAAGTCGTCGTGGTCGCCTTTGGCAGTACCGCCCGCTCGGCCCGCCGGGCCGTCATTGAGGCGCGCGCTAAGGGGATCAAGGCTGGTCTGCTACGTCTGGTGTCCATCTGGCCGCTGGCTGAGGATCGAATTCGGCAGCTGGCGGAGTATGCCGACGAGTTCGTCGTGGCCGAGATGAATTTGGGTCAAATCCGAGGGGAGGTCGAGCGGGTGGTCCGTCGGCCGGTTCGGGGTGTGCACAACGCCGGCGGGGCCATGATGTCGCCAACCACCATCCAGGAAGTGATCGAGGAGGCTGCCTCCCATGGCAACGGTCATCCCAGCTGACACGCATCCCCTCGACCATTTGATCCGCTCCGACCGGATGCCCCACATCTGGTGCCCGGGATGCGGTATCGGCATCGCCATGCGCTGCTATGCCAGGGCGATCATCGATTCGGGGATTGATCAGGATAGACACGTGGTCGTTTCTGGCATCGGCTGCACCGGTAGGGTGGCCGGCTATATGAATTTGGACTCCTACCACACCACCCACGGGCGAGCGATCCCTTTCGCCACCGGGCTTAAGCTGGCCAATCCCGATTTGATGGTGACGGTCTTCAGTGGGGATGGTGACCTGGCGGCCATCGGCGGGAACCATCTCATTCACGCCGCGCGCCGCAATATCGACCTGAAAGTCATCTGCATCAACAACTTCATTTATGGCATGACGGGCGGCCAGTTTGGGCCAACGACCCCGCGAGGAGCCCGCAGCACCACCAGCCAGTCCGGCAATCCTGAGCAGCCCTTTAATCTTCCATATTTGCTGGCCGGTGCCGGCGCTAACTTTGTCTCCCGCTGGTCCGCGATCCACGTTCGCCAGATCCAGCGGGATATCCTGTACGCGTTCTCCAAACCCGGCTTCACTTTTATTGAAGTGCTATCACCATGTCCGGTTGGCTTTGGCAAATCGAATAACATCCCGGACGGCCTGGCGGAGATGAACCTGTACCGTCAACGTTGCGAAATTGCCCGCAATGGAAACCTCGCCGAGATGGCCATCGATCTTCGCGAAGAAAAGCCCATACAGGTGGGATGCCTGGTCGATCACGACAAGCCCGCCTATCGGCCGATGGGATGGGAGGACAGCCCATGAGGACGGATGTTCGCCTTTCCGGGTTCGGAGGCCAGGGATTAGGTCTGGCGGGCTTCATCCTCGGCCGCGCTTGTGCTCTTTATGAAGGCCTGGAAGCCGTCATGACCCAGTCTTACGGACCGGAGGCGCGCGGGGGAGCCTCAAATGCCGATCTGGTGATCGCGGATGAGATGATCGACTACCCCTTTGTCCAAAAGCCAAACATTCTGGTTACCCTCTCTCAGGAGGCCTACAGCAAACACCGGAGGTATTTGGCTCATGAGGGCTTGAACCTCATCGATAGTGAATTAGTGACCCCAGAGGATGGCGACCAACCCTATGGACTTCCGGCCACCTCGCTGGCGGAGCAGCTCGGTCGCCGCATTGTGGCCAATGTGGTAATGCTCGGCTATTTCACCGCATTGAGCCAGGTGGTTTCACGAGAGTCCATTGAGGAGTCCATTCGAACCACGGTCAAGCAAAAGACGATTGATTTGAATCTTGAGGCCTTTGACACCGGTTATCAATACGCCCGTGAGCGGGAGCACGTTACATGAGCGACGCAGTATTGGTTATCGGCGGAGGTATCGCTGGCATCCAGGCATCCCTGGATCTGGCGCAAGCCGGCGCCCGCGTGCTGCTGGTGGAGAAGGAAGCGACCATCGGCGGCAAGATGGCTGTCCTTGATAAGAACTTCCCGACCCTGGATTGTTCAATCTGCATCGAAGCGCCCAAGATGTCCGAGGTGGAGCTACACCCGAATATCGAAATCATGAATTTGGCCGAGGTCACCGGCCTGACGGGGCAGCCCGGAGCATTCAAAGCCACCATTCGGCAGCGCGCCGGCTACGTCACCGATGAGTGCACCCGCTGTGATGATTGCGTCGCTGCCTGCCCGGTGGTCCGGCCCAATGAGTACGATAGCGGACTGGCTTCGCGTAAGGCCATTTACACTCCAATCCCACAAGCGGTGCCGGGAGCCTACGTCATCGACATCGAAAGCTGCCTCAACCAGCCGCCAAACTACCTACCCTGCAACCACTGCACGGATGCTTGCGCACCGCAGGCTATTGACTTCCTGATGGAGCCGGAGCGGGTTGTGATCCGTGAAGTAGGGTCCGTAGTCGTCGCTGTCGGCTTTGATTCCTACGACCCGCATCATCTTAGCCAATATGGCTACGGCACTCACCCGGATATTCTGACCGCACTCGAGTACGAGCGTTTGATCAACTCTGCCGGGCCTACCGGCGGAGAGATCCTTCGGCCAAGCGATGGGCGGCATCCCGAAAAAATCCTCTTTGTGCTGTGCGTTGGCTCGCGCGATCAGCGCTATTTGTCCTACTGCTCGCGATTCTGCTGCATGTACTCCATCAAACACGCCTACCAGGCGATCGATCACGGCCTGGATGACGTCACCGTCCTCTACATGGACGTGCGGGCCTATGGCAAGGGCTTTGATGGTTTCTGTGAGCGCACCGGCGAAGCCGGCGCTCGCTTCATCAGGGGCAGACCCGCCGAGATTCGATCCAACGGCGATGGCCGAATTCATGTGAGTTACGAGGACACGGCTAAGGCCGTACCCGTGCAAGAGGTTTACGACATGGTCGTGCTGGCCAACGCAGCCACGCCCCCGGATGGCCTGGAAGAGCTGGCATCCGCCTTGGACCTGAGAATTGATCAGGACGGATTCCTGCATGCTCAGGAGGACAAAGCCGGCCTGGTGATGAGCAGTCGTGCCGGCGTCTATCTGGCGGGATGTTCCTCCGGCCCCAAAGATATACCTGACAGTGTGTCTGAAGGCAGCGGCGCGGCGGCCCTGGCCCTGAGCCATTTGACTTCCCGCTTCAAGCCCGAGCCGCTTCACGTTAAGCCTATGGAAGGGGTTGAAACGCCGCGCGTGGGTGTGTTCGTCTGTCACTGCGGCAGCAACATTGCCGGCGTCGTCGATGTGGTGCGGGTGACGGAGTTTGCACGGGGTTTGCCGGAGGTGACCTACGCGGCCCATCAGATGTTCTCATGCACCGGCAGCATGCAGGCTGAGATTGAGGAAGCCATCAAGCGAGAGAAACTGACCAGGGTGGTCATCGCCGCCTGTTCCCCAAAAACTCACGAAGGGATCTTCAGGGGGGTGATGGAGCGCAGCGGCCTTAATCCCTATCTGCTGGAGATGGCCAACATCCGCAACATGGACTCATGGGTGCATAAATTTGATAAAGAGGCGGCCACGACCAAAGCCATGGACATGGTCTCGATGGCGGTGGAAAAGGCCCGCCGGCTCGAGCCGCTGGAACCCGCCGAGCTGAATGTGACCCAGCGGTCCCTTGTCGTGGGTGGGGGCATTGCTGGTATGACCGCGGCAATTGCCATCGCCAATCAGGGTATCGAAACCAGCCTGGTCGAGCGCTCGCATAGGTTGGGAGGGCAGCTGTTGGGTCTTCACTCCGTGGCTCCGGCTGGATCAGATCCGGCCGAAGTAATCGATGCCAAGATCGCCGAGCTGGACCAGGCCGGCGTCACCGTCCACCTCAAAACCGAAGTCGAGAAGATCGACGGGGTGGTGGGCAACTTCAAAGTCCAGCTGACCGACGGCAGTTCACTGACAGCCGGCGCCCTGGTGCTGGCTACAGGTGCGGGCGTCTATCAACCGACCGAATTCGGCTTCGGTGAGGATCCTGCAATCATCACAAATCTTGAGCTGGAAGGGATGTTGGCCGATGGCGACCTCCAAGCCGATCGGGTGACCTTCATCTCCTGCATTGGATCACGCAACGGCTCGGCTGGCTGCTCCCGCTACTGCTGCACTTCGATGATCCATCAGGCACTCGAGCTGAGACGCCGGGGCAAAGCCGTTCGTGTTCTTTCTAAGGACATTCGCACCTACTCGCGGCTCGCCGAGGAACTTTATGAGCAGGCGATGCGGGAGGGTGTGCAGTTCTTCCGCTATCCCGCCGGCCAACAGCCAGAAGCGGCCATCGAGATTAATGATGGCCACGTCGTGCTTGAGGACGAACTGCTCGGCCAAAGAGTCCGCATTCCCACCGACCTGACCGTGCTTGTCAGCGGGCTGACCCCCGATGAAAACCTCCTGGCTGACGAGTTGAAGCTGGCCCGAAGCGAAGACGGTTTTCTGATGGAACTGCATCCCAAGCTAGGTCCGGCCGAGACCGCTTCCCAGGGGATCTAGTTGGCCGGCACAGCCCAAGGTCCCAAGGATGTGCGTGAATCGATGGCACAAGGGTTGGCTGCGGCCGCCAAAGCTGGAGCCTTGCTTGCACAAGACGTCATTAAGAAAGAACCGCTGATGGCCCAGGTCAACCTTGATGCCTGCATCGCCTGCATGCGCTGCGTCAATGTGTGTCCTTATGGCGCCATCGAGCAGATTGGCGAGGTCAAGTCGGGATCAATCGCAATCCACCAGGCCGTTTGCATGGGCTGCGGCACATGCCCGGGCGAGTGCAATTTCGCCGCCATTGACATGCCCTACTTCACGACGGACCAGATCCTGGCGCAGATTGACGCCGCGTTAGCCGATCATCCAGAGGAGAAGTGCCTGGTCTTCACCTGCAATTGGTGCTCCTACGCCGGCGCCGACCTGGCCGGTATTGAGAAGCGGCAGTATCCGACCTCCGCTCGCATCGTCCGGACGATGTGCTCGGGCCGATTCGAGCAGGGCTTCATCGAGCGATCCTTCGAGCGTGGCGCCGGAGCAGTCCTGCTAACTGGGTGCCGTCTGACAGAGACCGGCTCCGACTGCCATTACAACCACGCCAACGAGCAGACTTGGAAGCGATTCAAGCATTGGCGCCGGCGGCTAGAACGCAAAGGCGTCGATCCGGAGCGCTTCCAGCTTCAGTGGATATCGGCGGCTGAAGGCAAAGAATTCGCTGCCAAGATCGCCGAGATGGATGAGGTCATCGATCGCTATGTCAAAAGCTTAGATGCGGAGCGCAAGCTCGCAGAGGTATCTGAGTGATTAGGGAAGATCCAATGGAACCTGCTGAGGGATTTGTGCTGGATGACGAGCTCTGGCATGAACTGATTGAAATTACGGATAGCGCCGCCTCTGCCTGCTTCCAGTGCGGTGTCTGCACCGCCACCTGCCCCTGGAACAAGGTGCGGGATGAGCCGGTGTCCGTTCGAAAGATGATGCGGCGAGCGCAAGTGGGCTTGATGGACGGCGATCAGGACCTTTGGCTGTGCACGGGCTGCGGCATGTGCGAGCCGGGCTGCCCGCGCGGCGTTCCTATCGCTGAGGTATTTCGGGGCCTCCGTCAGGTCGCGTGGGAGCGCCGCCAGACCCTGGCAGGTCTGCCTTCGCTTCTCTGGTCCGTTTACTGGAACAACAACCCCTGGCAGCAGCCGCCCTCTCAGAGGGGAGACTGGGCCGCTGGCCTCGCGTTGGATGTATACGATCCAGAACGACATGAGATCCTCTTGTACGTCGGCTGCACGGCAAGCTATGATCGACGGGCCCAGCGGGTGGCGCGAGCTTTGGTCCGGCTGCTGGACAGCGCCGGGGTAGCGTTTGGGACCTTAGGGGAAGCTGAGCCCTGCTGCGGGGAATCCGTCCGCAGCCTGGGCCACCTGCCGTATTTCGAGGAGATCGCGGCGTCCAACGGTGAATTCTTTGTCGAACATGGCGTCACCCGGCTGGTCACGATCTCACCTCACTGCTTCGACACCTTCGCCAATCACACGCCGCAGCCGGGCGGCCGGCTGGAGGTGCTGCATTACACGGAACTGCTGGCCCAGCTTCTTGATTGCGGACGGTTGACACTGAAGAATAGTTTGCAGGCCCGGGTCACCTTCCATGATCCTTGTTACCTGGGGCGCATCAACAGCGATTACGAATCGCCGCGGAAGGTGATCGACGCGGTGCCGGGTCTTGAGCGTGTCGAGATGGAGCGGAATCGCCAGGATGCGCTGTGCTGCGGTGGCGGCGGCGGCCGTCTTTGGATGGAAACTGCCGCCGGGGAAAGGTTCTCGGATCTGCGTGTGCAGGAGGCAGAACAAGCGGACGCCGAAATCCTGGTGACGGCCTGCCCCGCTTGCATCGCCTGCCTTGAGGACAGCCTCAAGTCACTTCAGATGGGGCAGCTGCGAGTACTGGATGTCGCCGAATTATTGGCGGCGCTCACGGACAACGGCTGAGGAGAACGCGATGGTTCAATCGCTCTACAGCCTCGATGAGGAACAAGCGGCCATTTGGGTTTACCTGGAGCACGATCAGGGTGTGCTGCAGGGGGTGAGCCTTGAGCTGCTGAGCAAGGCGAGGGAATTGGCCGATCCAGTTGGCTGGTCTGTAACCGGTCTGCTCCTGACCCACGAGGCAGGGGCCGAGATGGCACAGAATGCTTTCCATCATGGCGCGGATGAGGTATGGCTTTGGCAGCATCCGCTGCTTGAGCACTTCTCGATCGATAGCTGCGGCAAATTGGTTGGCGAGGCGATGCTGGAAGGTCGCCCCAGCGTTTTTTTGGCTGGCGCCACCCATGATGGGCGTGATTTGGCCGGCCGACTGGCCGTGCGCCTGCGGGCGGGGCTCACAGCCGATTGCACTCAGCTGGCGCTCGACAGGCAGACCGGCACGCTCGTCGGTGAGGTCTCTGGCTTTGGCGGCGGTGTGCTGGCGATGATAGAAGCGCCTGAGCACCGTCCGCAGATGGCCACGGTGCGCCCCGGGGTCTTTACGGCCAGCCAACCAGACCGAGGTCGGCAGGGTGAGCTCCTCCAGCGGCAGGTTGAACTGGCGGAGGATGAGATTAGGGACCGGGTGATTGAACACCAGGTGGGCGAGGCCGTCGATCTGACTCAGGCACCCGTGTTGGTGGTCGGCGGACGCGGCGTCGAGGGAGATTTTGGACCGCTGCGGCAGTTAGCTCGTCATCTTGGAGGGGAGGTGGGCGCGACCAGGCCGCCCATCGATGACGGTTTCATCCAGCGCGAGCGGCAGATCGGCCAGACCGGTGTGGTCTGCCGGCCCAAGGTCGCCATCGTGGTCGGCGCGAGTGGAGCATTTCAATTCGTCGTAGGGGTGCAGGAAGCCGATCTCCTCATCGCCATCAACAACGATCCGGAGGCATCGATCTTCGATTACGCCGACTACGGTATCGTAGGGGATGCCGCTGAAGTGGTGCCCGCCATCTTGAAGCACCTGGAGGCAGCTCGTGAGGTCGTCCATGGTTGAGCTGTCATTGATCGTCTGCATGAAAGTGGTCCCTAAATCGGAGGAGATCCGGGTCGATCCCGATTCGATGCGGCTCGATCGGTCCGATGTCCGTTCTGAAATGAATCCACCAGACATGAACGCTATCGAGCTGGCTTTACGGCTCAAAGATCGCCATGGCGGTCATGTGACCATCCTGTCGATGGGACCACCCTTTGTCGAGCCATATTTGAGGGTGGCGCTGGCCATGGGTGGCGATCACATCGTGCTGCTGAGCGACCGTAAATTCGGCGGGGCCGACACGCTGGCCACGACCTACTCGCTGGCGCAGGGGATCCGCAAGATCGGCGGGGCCAATCTGATCATTTGCGGCGAGGAATCCTCGGACGGCGCGACGGGCCAGGTTCCGGCCGGCATTGCCGAGTGGCTGGATCTGCCCCAGCTAACCGTGACCCAGGAATTGACGTTTGACGCTCAAACCAAGGCCGTCAGGGGGCGCCGCGAAACGGCCGGCGGCCACCAGATCCTCGAAGTGCCGACGCCGGCTGTAGTTTCGGTCGCGACGGCCGCCAACGAACCTCGCTTCATGGATTACCGTATCAAGCCCTGGACCATGCAGGAGGAGCGGATCACGGTGTGGGATGCTGAGGACCTAGAGGTCGATGAACAATTTATAGGTGTGGAGGGCTCACCGACCATCGTTTCAGGATTAAAGGAAGCTGCCAAGCGTGAACGAAAAGGCATTAACTTGACTGGCAGTGTGGACGATATTGGTGCCCGGGTTGCCGACCTGCTGAGGGATCACGTTACTCCTAAGCAGTAACCTCGGTCTGTTAGGGACCTTGTTGGGTCCTATGGAGGCTAGATATGTCTGATGTCATTGAGATCACCACCTGCGAATATG
>JBKHKF010000065.1:0-10166 GCA_046537745.1 Anaerolineales bacterium
GCGATACCCTGACCCTGCGCGGCGAAGTTCGTGAGGAAAAGGACGTCAACGGGGACGGCGGCCGCCGCTATCACGTGCGCGAGCGCCGCTATCGCCGCTTCGCCCGCTCCATCACGCTGCCTTCGATGGTGGACGCCGACAAAGCCGATGCCGAGTTTGAAAACGGCATCCTGAATCTGACCATCCCGAAGGCCGAGCAGGCCAAGCCGAAGCAAATCACGGTCAAGGCCAAGTAGTAAGCCAGGCTGAGTACCATTCAACGAACCGCCCTGAGCGAGAGTTCGGGGCGGTTTTTGCTATGGGCACCGAGCGCTGAGCTCTGAGCTCTGGGCTCGGCGCTCAGCGCTTGCTCGTTGCTATCGAGATAATCTCAACGCTACCCATATAGCTTCAGCAAATCCCTCGCATATAATTCACCCATGCCCAACGCCATCTACCTCTCCCCTCATCTCGACGATGCAGTGTTCTCCTGCGGTGGGCTGATTGCCCGGCAGGTCATCCAGGGCCAGTCCGTGACGGTGCTGACCGTTTGCGCCGGCGACCCGCCACCGGGCCCGCTATCCGAATTTGCCCAGGAGCTGCATCAACGTTGGGGCGACGAGCAAGAGCCGATGGAGACCCGTCGGCAGGAGGATCTGGACGCTTGCAGCAGTCTCGAAGCGGCCGTGATGCACCTGGCCGTCCCGGAGGCTATCTATAGAGTTTCGGCCACTGGCCGTCACCTCTACGCCAGCGAAGAGGAAATCTTTGGCGATCTTGAACCTGCCGACAATCTATTGATTGATCAATTGGCGGAAGCGATTGACGAGGTCAGCCCGGCGGGTTCTCAACTGTATGCCCCTATCGGCATTGGCGGCCACGTCGATCACCTGGTGGTCCGCCGGGCAGCCAGCCAACTGGAGCGGCCGGTTTGGTTCTATCATGAATTCCCCTATGCGGCCGAAGGAATGGACCTGCCGGAGGATCTGGGTGCACCGCAAGGGGTAGGCTCCGTGATGCCGCTTGAAGATGACGAGGTGGAGCAGTGGGCTCAGGCGATTTGGACTTACGAATCACAACGAAGCACTTTCTGGTATGACCTGCGCGAGCTGCGGCATGAGCTCCAGCTATATTTGGCCGACCATCGAGGGCTTCCGATTTTTGCACCCACCACCGGGCGACGCGCTCGCTGACGGAACGAACGTACGTTCTATTTTGAGATATATGGACTGGACAGCCGTCAGGAGATGTGCTATTATCTCTGCGGTGGCGAGCCCGGTTGAGCTGAGAGAGAACTCTCAGTTCTTTTTTATACCGCGGGCCGTTGCTTGTTTAAATGCATTGGAAGGCACGAACAGAGGAACCATGGTAAATAATAACCAAGTCTACTTGACCGAAGAAGGCCGGGATAAGCTCGAAGCTGAGCTAGAGCATCTGAAAACAGTCCGCCGCCAGGAAGTGGCTGAACGGCTGCACGAAGCCATGGAGGGCGGGGAGCTTATCGAGAACGCGGAGATGGAAGCGGCCAAGAACGAGCAGGCCTTTGTGGAGGGCCGAATTCTCGAACTGGAGGATACGCTGTCCCGGGCCAAGTTAATCCAGAAGGGCAGCAAGGACGATATCGTCCACGTCGGCGATACGGTCACCATCAAGGAAGGCCGCCAGAAATCCGAAACTTACACCATCGTCGGGGCAGCCGAGGCCTCACCCAAGAACGGGCTTATATCAAATGAATCCCCCCTCGGCCAGGCGCTGCTGGAGAAGAACAAAGGCGATATCGTGGAAGTGAAAACACCTTCAGGTGTGCGGAAATTGCGAATTGTTAAGGTAGATTAAGCTCTGGCTGATCCACAAAGCCCCACGCCTGACCGGCGCGGGGCTTTTTTGTTGTACACTGAGCCTCTGATCGTGAATGAAGGAAGTGCACAAGCGAGAGGAACCACCGTATGACGGAATTAAGTGATCTGGAACGGGTGCGAACGGAAAAGCAAGCCCGGATCCGCGAGGCGGGCATGGAAGTCTATCCGGCGCGGGTTGAGCGGACCCACCGGGCGGTTCAGGCCATCGCCGACTTCGAGACGGCGGGCGATGATGAGCGGGTGGAGGCCAAGGTCGCCGGCCGCATCAAATCGATCAGGGATATGGGGAAGACCACCTTCGCTCATGTTGAGGATGGCAGCGGCCGGCTTCAGCTTTATATACGCCAGAATGACGTGGGTGAGGAGGCCTACCAATTATTTCAGGATGCCTTCGACCTGGGGGATTTCATTCAGGCGGGCGGCTATATGTTCCGCACCCGCACCGGCGAAGTCACCTTGCACGTCGAGGATTTCAAGATGGCCGCGAAGGCCATCACCCCGCTTCCCACGCCGAAGGTGGAGGAGATCGACGGCGAGGAGGTGGTGCACGATGCCTTTGCCGATCCCGAGGCCCGCTACCGTCAGCGCTATGTCGATCTGGCGGTCAATCCCGAAGTTCGGGAGATCTTCCGCACTCGAGCCAAAATGCTTCGGGCGCTCCAGGAGTACCTGGATGCCCGTGGATTCCTGGAGGTGGAAACCCCGATCCTGCAGCCCATTTACGGCGGTGCAGCCGCCGACCCCTTTGTCACGCATCACAATCAACTGCACCAGGATCTGTATTTGCGCATCTCCTTTGAACTGTATCTGAAGCGGCTGCTGGTGGGGAACTTCGAGCGCGTCTATGAGATCGGCCGGGATTTCCGAAATGAGGGGGTCTCACACAAGCACAACCCCGAATTCACCCAACTCGAGTTCTATATGGCCTACGCGGATTACCGGCAGGTGATGGAGTTGGCGGAGAACCTGGTCGCCCACGCGGCTGAGCAGGCGACAGGCTCTATGCAGGTTCAGTATGGCGAACACGAGATCGATTTCAGCCCTCCGTGGAAGCGGCTCTCGCTCCACGAAGCCATAGTGCAGTTTGCCGACATCGATCTTGAGGAGCACCCGACTGCCGAGAGCTTGCGCTCGACCATGGAATCGCTGGGCCACGATCCGAAGCCATCCTCCAGCCGAGGGAAGTTGATCGACTCGCTATTGGGGGCTTACGTCGAACCGAAGCTGATCCAGCCGACCTTTCTCTATGACTATCCCCGGGATATCTCACCGCTGGCCAGGGCGCATCCGGACAACCCGCGCCTGGTCGAGCGTTTTGAAGGGTTCGCCGGCGGGATGGAGCTGTGCAACGCGTTCAGCGAGTTGGTCGATCCATTCGACCAGGAGGAGCGCTTCAAGGAGATGGGCCGCACGTATGAGGAGGGACACGAGGAGCGGCATCCGATGGACGAGGATTACTTACAGGCCATGCGCTACGGCATGCCGCCCAATGGTGGATTCGGCATGGGCGTCGATCGGCTGGCGATGCTGCTGACGGATAAATCAAACATTCGTGAGGTGATTTTGTTCCCGCATTTGCGGGAGAAGATCGACTGAACCTGCAAATACATCTCTTCAAGAGCAATCCAGGATCGTTTTCTGCCTGGTGGCAGGGCGACCGGACGGTCGGCCATTCAATCGCCGGCGATCCCGGATTCCGCTTCCGTAACCCGAAATATGGAAAGTGTTCGTAAGCGGCGTAGCGGCGCATTGCAATGCGCCGCTGCCGGTTCTGTGAGGCAGCGCCGGTGCCTGAGTGCCGACTCTGATTGGCGGCCCACTGCTAGCGTTTGGATTAGTCCAGCATATTTTTTGGCTTTGCCGCTCGGGGCTCAAAGCTCTGAGCTCCACGCTACTTCCCTTCCTTCACCTCCGCCCGATAAGCTGGCAGCGACTGACGCAGGCCCTCCTTCAGCGGCCGCGGGTCGTAGCCTAATTCTCGCCTGGCTTTGCTGTTGTCACCCAGGTATGTAACGCCGGCGATCACCCGCAGTCCCTCACCTGTGAATTCCGCTGGCAGCGAGATTATCTTATCCACCAGGCTCATTGGAATGGCGGCGATCTTAAGGACCCAGGGCGGCATCTGTATGGGAGGCGGCGGCTTGCCGCTGATCTCAGCCATGATGTCAAAGCCTTCAATGAATGTGTGGCAGGGGCCGGCAATGATGTAGCTCTCGCCCGGCTCCCCCTTCTCCATGGCGAGAATATGGCCTTCCACAATATCCTCGACATGGCCCCAGCACACCGCCGTTTCTTTGGGCAACATTGGCAGTTCGCCGCGCAAGAAATTCCGGATGGAATCGCCGCTGGAACTGGTGTCGCTGGGACCGTAGATTAGTCCGGGTTGGACGATGACCAGGGGCAGTCCCTCAGCTATCATCGGTTCCGCCACCTCATGATGGGCCAGCGCTTTGGTCTTGTCGTAAAGGCTCAGGTGCTCCCCTTCGAAATGGTAGGATTCATCCACTTTCACGCCGCCGGTATCGCTGTTGATCGCCAGCGTGCTGGTGTAGACACCCTTCGGGACGTTGAGTTCGTTCATCAGTTCCAGCACATTGCGCGTCCCATCCACGTTGATGGCATAGGCTGCTTCTTTGTTGTAATTCCCCAACTTGTACCAACCGGCCACATGAAAGACGCCGTCAACGCCTCGCATGGGTTCCCGCATCGTCGGTTTTTCGGTGATGTCGCCTTTGACCACCTGGGCCCCCGCAGCTTGCAAATCCCCAGCACTGGAAGGGTCCCGGGCCAGTGCGATGACAACATGGCCTCGTTGTAACAGCTCCTTCACAAGGTGTCCGCCGAGAAAGCCGGTACCTCCGGTGACGAAGTACTTCATGATTCTTCTCCCTCTCCTGCAGTATCCGAGCGTTGGTTGGGGACGAGGTATATCGCCGGTAGGCTAATCAAGGTGACTGCGCCTTTGACCAGGATGTTCGCCGTCAGTATGGATAATAATACAGGTACGGGCAGCACACCCCAAAAAGCGATGCTCACGAAGAGCACGCTGTCCAGCGGTACGCTGACCGCGTTGCTGATCAGTACCCGGGCCCATTGATACTTTCGCGTGATGCGATGGACCCATAGGTGATAAATCTCGGTGTCAACCCATTCGGCGGCGACCTCGGCGATGATGGAAGCCACCACGATGCGCCAAACCGGCGCCAGCACCGCGTTCCAATCAGGCTGTGGGCCGGCAGCCAGGTCGTACGGAAGCCGGCTCACAAGCCAGAAGAGCCCGGCCATGAATAAATTGATGGCCGCGGCCGCCACGATCAGCACCCTGGCGCCCCGCTTGCCGGCGACCTTGTGGACCAGGTCCCGCAGGGTGAAGGTGAAGGGGTAGATCAAGGTGCCGGCGTCCATGGAAAAGCCTGCGATGCTGACGATTTTGAGGCTTGTGATGTCGGCCAGCATTTGGGCTCCGACATAGCTCGCAGAGACGAGCATCAGCGTGGTTGGAGCGGCGGTTGGCGCTTCGCGGGATCTCGTCCCTTGATCTGTGTCTGTCATCTACATCTCCCATCCCATAGCTTTTCGCCAGAGCGCCCAGCGGGAGTACAAATGCACGAATGGGCTCGAAAGGCGGCCCTGCACCTCCGAGTGTGCCAATGCTGCCTTGAACTCCTTTGCCCCCTGAAAAGCCGGCATCAGCATGACTGCCCGGCCTAATTCCGAAGCGGCATGGGCATCGGAGCCAGCGGTGCCGAGCAGCCCAGCCTTTTTTGCCCAGGCAGCGGCCTGCCTGTTGGGCTCCGTTGTGAAACAGCGTGCGTTATAAACCTCGAGGGCATCGATATCCGATCGGATCGTCTCCAGGTCGGTTGGCTTCCAGGCTCCCGCACGGTGGGGGTCGAAGGGATGGGATACGCTGATCACGGCGCCCTGATCCCGGAGCCGTCCGATGGCCTCCTCCGGTTCTAGCCCGGCGGGAATTCCTTCCGAAAGGAAGAAAGCGAGCAGTTCTCCCTGGGTTGTCATGATCTCCTCGCCGACAATGACGCGGTCGGGCTCCAGCTTAGCGGCTTGCAGGGCGCCCTGGATGGTGTTGTGATCGGTGATGGCAACTCGGTCCAACCCCTTGAGACGGGCGGCTCGTAGCAGTTCTCCGGGGCGCAGCAGGCTGTCTTTTGAATAGCAGGTATGGCAGTGCAGTTCGACGGTTAATGCGGCCACGAATATCTCCTAGTTCTTTGCCAATGGTAACGGAGATAGGACACGGCGGGGAACGAATGAACAGCCGGGGTTGGACATGCGCGCTGTTGTCGCCTGGCGATTAGGTTTGGCCCCAGCCGAGCGCCTTGAGCGCTTGCCCGATCACCAATGGCACCACGCTCATGATTGTGACCAGGAGCCAGCCCAAGGGATCCAGTGGAACTGTCCCTAACAATTCGGCCAGCGGCGGTAGATACACCGCGAGCAGTAGCAACAAGACGCACAGCGCAAGCGCGCCCCAGATGAAGGGGTTGGTGGTGACCTCGTTGCGGAGCGGATGGCTCCCAGGCGACCTCATGTTGAAGACATGCCACAATTGGGCGCCGGCTAATGTCAGGAACGCGATGGTAATAGCCACCTCCGTTTGCATGTCGTAGTGAAAGAGCGCCAGGGCATAGGCTGTCATCACCCCCAAGGTGATTAAGGCTGCATACACCCCCAAGCTGGTCCAGTGATCCCTGGTCAGGATCGGCTCTGAGGGATCGCGCGGCGGCTTTTTCATAATTTGGGGGTCCGCTTCCCCCAGGCCCAATGCCAGGGCTGGGAACACGTCGGTAACCAAGTTCAGGAACAGAATTTGGAGCGGCCGGATTGGAAGGGGAAGGTTGGCGAACGAGGCCAGGGTAACCACCAGAATCTCGCTCATGTTGCAGGAAAGCAGATAAATCACGAACTTCCGAATATTGTTGAAAATCGCCCTGCCGTGTTCGATGGCGACTACGATCGTGGAAAAGGCGTCATCTTGCAGCACCATGGCAGCTGCCTCCTTGGCAACCTGGGTGCCGCGCCTGCCCATGGCGATGCCGATGTCGGCCTTTTTCAATGCCGGGGCATCATTGACCCCATCGCCGGTCATTGCGACAATATCGCCGGCTTGCTGGTAGGCATTCACCAGCGATAACTTCTGCTTCGGACTCACCCTTGCGAAAATATCGGCCTCGGTCCAGTCCTCGGCTGCCTCGGGTTCTTCGGACAGCTCCTGACCCCGGCGGACCTGCGGACTGCCGTCTTGCGTGAGTGCCACCTGGTCGGCGATCTTCTTGGCGGTTTCAGCCTGATCTCCGGTGACCATGACCACGTGCACGCCAGCTCTGCGACAGGCTTCGATGGCTTCCTGAACGTCACCACGAGCCGGATCCAACAGGCCGACCAGGCCGAGCAGGGTCAGGTTTTCATAAGGATCCGCCTCGGGATCCTCCATCTCTTTGCCGGCCAGCGCCAGCACCCGGTAGCCTTGCGCCGCCTTGCTGTTGACCCGCTCGGACCAATCAGCGCGGTCCTCATCCCCAAAGGGCTGGGAACCTTGAGCTGTCAGCTTCTGCCGGCAGGCGTCAAAAACCGCTTCGGGAGCCCCTTTGACCGCTGCGAAATATTCATGGTTCTTTTTGTGAATGGTGGCCATCATCTTCTTCTCGGGATCGAAGGCGATCTCGCGGTATTCGGGCCATTCTGCCAGCAGTTCATTTCGCTCGTAGCCAGCCAGGCGAGCCCCCCTCAGCAAGGCGATTTCCAGAGGATCTCCAACCGCCTCCGCTTCCTCATTCTCAGCATTCAATTCGGCGTTGTTGCACAAGGCGGCTACCCGCAGGGATTGCCGCAGCGCTTCATGCTCCGGAGGCTCGATCGGCTGGTCATTGAGTACAAATACTTCCCCCTCCGATCGCCTGCGCTCAATTTGAACGTCGCCTTCTTCGAGGCTGATGATCTGGAGCGTCATCTCGTTTTCTGTCAGGGTGCCCGTTTTATCGCTGAGGATGACCGTCGTTGAGCCGAGAGTTTCAACGGCAGAGAGCTTGCGCAGCAGTGCGTTCCTTTGGGCCATTCGGTGCATGCCGCGGGCCAGTGCGACGGTCGCGACGATTGGCAGCCCCTCCGGAACCGCCGCTACAGCCAATGCCAGGGATGTCTCAATAATGAGGAAGATTTCTCGGCCGGCGATGATGCCGCCGATGGCGAGGAAGGCGGTGATGCCCAGGGTGACCCAAACGAGGCGCTCGCCTAATTTATCGAGGCGTGTTTCCAGCGGAGTGACCTCCTCTTCCGCCTGTTCGACCAAAGAGGAGATTCCACCAAGCTCCGTGTCCATTCCGGTGGAAACGGCGACGGCTTCACCTGAGCCGCGAGTGATGGCGGTTCCCTTGTAAATCATGCTGGCCCGTTCGGCCAGCGGAACGGCGGGATCCACCGGATCGACCTGTTTCGCCACCGGGACCGATTCCCCAGTCAGGGCCGATTCGTCTGTTTGTAAGCGGGAGGACTCCAGCAGACGGGCGTCGGCGGTGACGACATCTCCGCTGTCCACCACCAGGATATCGCCGGGAACCACTTCGTCTGCCTCAACGGTTTGAACGCTCCCCGCGCGCCGAATTTTAGATTCAACGCGGCCTAGTTCGCGCAGCGCTTCCATGGAGCGGACCGCCCGCAGCTCGGTGAAGAATCCGATCAGCGCGTTCAGAACAATAACCGCCACTATGGCGAATCCTTCGACAACCTCACCAAATGCAAAGGAAATAGCTGTGGCCGCCGCCAGCAGTACGACGATGATGTTCTTGAACTGCTCGATCAAAATGGAGAAGGCGCTGCGCCGTTCCGCCTGGCGCAGGCGGTTCGGACCGAATTTCTGCTTCCGGTCCTTCGCCTCTTGCTCGGTTAGCCCATGCTCCGGATCAGCCCGTAGAGCCTCCAGGACATCTTTAGCCTTCTGACTCCATGGTTCCTCCGGGCGTTCCAGAGAGGTGCTCGGTGTTTTGGTTTCGCTCATGCAATGGTCCTCGAATCAACATGTGCCGCGCAAGCTTCCATTCCGCTCCATTGTGACGCTCCAGGGGCCACGAGCTGCTGGCGGCTAGCCCGGGTGCCGAGCCCAAAGCGACGGATTTGAGTGAAAAGAGGCTGGCGGTGATCGGTTGTGATCCAGTATCGCAACCGGGTTTGCTCTAAGGTATCGCCTGTCCCTTGGTCATTCTAATCAATGGCCGGTGGGTGCATGCTACAATTAGTCTTGATGACGGAACTGTCAGGCATTCCACCGGAACCGACTCGAAATCCAGCCACGAAGGCGGCTTTCCGCCGTCAAGTTTGGCTGCAAATTTACCTGCCGCTGCTGGCGGGCGTCGTGTTGCTGGCGTTGATCGCCGCGCTGCTTTGGCGCAGCGGAACGGCAGGGACCAGCGCGTGGGCGGATGCCTCCTTGATTTTGCTGCTTCTGCCCATAGTGATCCTCTCCATCATTCCAATCGTGCTGCTGAGCGCCTTGGTCTACGGCGTTTCTTACCTCATGCGTCAAATTCCGATTCCGGCTCATCAGGCGCAGCAAGCTTTGGCGCAGCTGCGGAGAATTGCCGAGCGGACAACACGCAAGTCGATCCAGCCGCTGATTGTGTTGAAGGCTGTGGGCGCGGCCGCTGGTACGGGAGCTGATAGTGTAAAAAGGATGCTACGAAGGATGGGAAATAGATAACGATGGCGCAAGAGCAAGCTCTTTCAAAGACCTCGACGGGCAAGAACGCACAAACGCTAGTTATGGGTGGAATTTTAGGTGCTTTGACTGGCGTCGGAGTAGCTTACCTTCTGGTCAAGCGGTCCGAACAGCAAGGCGGCGATATGTCTTTAACCACAGGGGAAGGCCTACGTCTTGGATTGCTGGTCTTAGGGTTGTTGCGGCAGGTATCGGATCTGGCCGTTCCGGATGAAGAATAACCAATAAGTTTGGATCCAGGCGCCTCCAGGATGGAGGCGTTTTTTCTTTCAGGAATATCGCTTAAATCCTAGCGACCGAAATCCTCTTCCACTTCTTGAGCTCGCATAATGAGAATGGGCCTTGTCGCTTTTTGCAGTATCTCCACGGCCAAGTCCTCCTGGAGGAGCTCCCTGAGCTCAGACCAATCCTCCTGTTCTGATACTTGCGGTGCCCCCGCGACAATCAAGTCAAAATTCCCCTCCTCACTTTCGCTGATAACTTCATCCAGTGTCAGGCCATGACGAACCTTCACCTCGGTTCGGTCCGGCGGCACGCCAGCCTCGGAGAGGATTTGAATAGCTCGCTCGAAGTGTTTGCCTTCGTGAGTTTGATGC
>JBKHKF010000066.1:0-10152 GCA_046537745.1 Anaerolineales bacterium
CTCTCTATCAGCGCCTCCTGGTTATGCTTGTGCCACGCGGAGGACCCTTCCGCTGGACTAGGGCTGGCCGGGCGGCCGATGAAACGGGGCTCCTGGCCGATTAATTTCGTCAGCTCAGGTCGAAGGCTCGGCCAGGGCCCCATATTTTCCGGCTCCTCCTGCACCCAGTAGTAGCTCTGGACCGAATCAAGATCATCCAAGGCTGCTTCCAAAGCTTCTGCTGGAAACGGCGCCAGTTGCTCCAACCGAAGTATAGCTATCCCATCGGCCCGCTCGTACGCATCGCTGGCCAGTAGATCAACGCCAATTTTGCCGCTGCACAGGATCAGCCGCTCGATTTGATCCCCGTTTTCATTTCGTTTCATATCAGTCAGCACCGGCTGCCATCCACCTTCGGTTAATTCAACCGTCGAGACAGACACCATTGGATGTCTCAGCAGGCTTTTCGGCGTGAAAATGACAAGCGGTCGCGGCGACGTCTCCTGCAGCTCAGCCTGCAGCCGTAGCAGGTGGAAATATTGGGAAGCCGTGGTGCAGTTTGCTGCCCGAATGTTGTCGTCAACCGCAAGCGTGAGGAAGCGCTCGATCCGCGCGCTCGAATGATTGGGGCCAGCGCCTTCATAACCATGAGGTAGAAGCAACACTAGATTCGATTCGACGCCCCATTTGGCTCGGGAGGAAAGCACAAACTCGTCTAATGTGATTTGGGCGCCATTGGCAAAATCGCCGTACTGCGCTTCCCAAATAACAAGGGTCTCTTGCGCCTCCAGGTCATAACCGTACTCAAAGGCTAGGACAGCGTTTTCTGTGAGCGGACTGTTATAAATCTCGAAAGCCGCCTGGTTATCGTCGATGTTCCTCAGCGGCACATATATCTCGCCATTTTCATGATCATGGAATACGGCATGCCGCTGACTGAAGGTCCCTCGCTCTGTATCCTCCCCTGTTATGCGGATGGCCATGCCCCGCTTCAAAATTGAGGCGAAAGCCAGCTGCTCGGCGGTCGTCCAGTCAACCTTCCCCCCATCAGAATCAAATAACCCTTTGCGTTTGGCCAGCACCTTCTCCAATTTTGGATGGAGGGAAAACCCCTCAGGCACCTCGATTAATTTCGCATTCAGTTTTTTCAGTACGTCTGAGGACACAGTGGTCTCAACATTGTAATGAGAATCCTGCTGCCCCTCTCCTACTTTTTCGGCCTGAGTCGGCAGAGATTCGGCCGGATCCAATTGCTCGTAAACTTGTTGGAGCTGGGACATTTGATCCTTCAACATCGCCTCGGGCCTTGCTGCTTCTACTTGATCGCAGGCGATCATTCGCTCAGCCCACTGCTCGCGGATTGTTGAATGATTTCTGACCTTGTCATACATAACCGGCTGGGTAAAGCTGGGTTCATCTCCTTCGTTATGACCATAGCGCCGGTAACCAACAATATTGATCAAGACATCCTTATGAAACTCCTGTCGGTAGGCCCATGCAAGTCGAATGGCCTCCAGGCAGTCCTCGGGCGCATCCGCATTTACATGGAGAACGGGGATCTTGAATCCTTTCGCCAGATCACTCGCATGCAGAGTGCTCCTTGACTCGTCTGGGTCGGTTGTGTACCCAAGCTGATTGTTGGCTATGAAGTGAATGGTCCCGCCTGTGTAATAACCCGTCAGACCAGCCAAATTCAGAGTTTCTGCGACCACGCCCTGCCCGGCAAAACCAGCGTCCCCGTGAATGAGGACCGGCAGCGTCAGGGATGGATCAAATCTGATGGTTCCCCTGTCCGCTCTCGCCGTACCGGCCGCACGAGCCCTCCCCTCGATAACCGGATTAATCGATTCAACGTGGCTTGGATTGGGCGATAGGTGGATCGTCAGTGATTGTTCATCGCCGGCATCCTCGACGGCGCGGGCAGCCCCTTGATGATATTTAACGTCGCCGGTCCAGCTTAGATCATCGAGGAATCTGCTCGGTTCCAGCGGGTCGGCGAACTTGGCCAATATTTGCTTGTAAGGCATGCACAGCACATGCGCCATCACGTTGAGGCGCCCGCGATGGGCCATCCCCAACAGCACCTGATCTACGGTCGTACCTTGCACCTGCCGAATCAACTCATCCAGCATTGGAACCATCATGTCCAGGCCTTCGATTGAGAATCTGTGCCTGCCCGGGAATATGCGGTGAAGAAATTGTTCAAACGCCTCGATGGAAGTTAGGCGAGTCAGAAGACCAACGCCATCTATCGCTTCGTGTATGGAGGAATAAACACGACGCTCCACCGATTTCCGCAGCCATGAACGTTCTGACGGCTCCCGTACGTGGCGGAAGTCAAATCCAATCCTGCCGCAATAGATCTCTCGCAGCCTGAATATGGCCTCATCCGCATCCCCGGCGTTCCCGCCTGCCACTCCGCCGACCACCCAGGCAGGGAGCTCCTTGAGATCCTGGCCAGAGAGTCCGTGATGAGACGGCTCCAAGGCCGGATCGCCTGTTGGCTCTGAACCCAGCGGGTCCAAATTTGCTGCTAAATGTCCGAAGTCCCTGATCGCTTGTGCCAGGCTTGCTGCGGCAACAAATTTTTCAGCCTTATCCTGTTCCAGGCCGGCGCTGGCCAGGCCAGCGAGATAAGCCCGGCTCTCAGGATCAACGGCCGATGGATCTTCCAGATATCTTTGGCGAATTCGATCCGCGTAGGCCGCGTTGGGCCCGTGAAAATCGTCCAGCCAGCTCATAGTCTAATCCTATCAAAGCGAATAATGGAACGAGAACGAGTCGTGCAGAGGCGAAGTGCTCTTGAACTAGGGGCGGGAAGCGTCCTGGATTGCGCCGATCTCGCCTCCATCCCAGCAGCGGACAAAGGCTTCGACCATTACGGGGTCGAAAAGCTGGTCGGCTTCCGAAGTTATTGTTTCGTAGGCTAAAGATTCAGGCAGGGCTTTGCGGTAAGGACGATCGGAGGTCATCGCGTCGAAGGTGTCAGCCACGGCCAGGAGTCTCGCCTCTTCTGGGATGTCATCGCCCGCAAGTCCTTCTGGATAGCCTGAGCCATCCCAACGCTCATGGTGATAGAGAACGATCGGAATAGATGGCGTAAGGTAAGGAATGCCTTCCAGCATCCGAGCGCCGACGATTGGATGCTCGCGCATTTCACCCCATTCATCCTTCCCGAGCGGGCCGGTTTTGCGCAGGATTGTTTCTCGGATCGAGATTTTGCCAATGTCGTGAAGGATCGAACCAAATTCAAGCACGGTTCGCCGCTGCTCTCGCCATCCAAGGCTGCGAGCCATGGCGTCCGCGTAGGCGCTTACGCGTTCGACATGATTGCGGGTGTAATAATCGCGAGCCTCGATCGCGTTAGCCAACACCATCAGACTCGCCTTGTAGGCCGTCTTTAGCTGCGCCAGCATCAATTCGTCGGTTCTTTGAAGCCTGGCTTGAACTGCAGACAGCAGTTCCTGGCTGGTCACAGGCTTGGTGATGTAGTCATCCGCGCCAAGAGATTTTCCGGTGAAGATATCTTCACGGGTGCCACGGGCGGTCAGAAAAATAAAGGGTATGGCGGCTCCATTTGGCCGTCGCCGCACCTCTTCGAAAAGCTGGATTCCGTCCATAATGGGCATGGAAATATCAGAGAGGATCAGGGCAGGTTCCACATCTGTCAGCGCCTCAAGCGCCCGCTCACCGTTGGCGGCGGTCTGCACGCTGTAACCCGCGCCTTCCAGGATGTCGCGGAGGGCCACCAGCATCGCCGGATCGTCCTCCACCACGAGTAGAGTGGTGCTTTCCAAGTCTGCCTGATTGGGACGTACTGCAAGCTCTTTCATATCTAGAAATTAATTATGGCGGCTCACGCTTCCGTGCGCAAGCACGCCTAATCCGCCTCCCGTTCCTGCCATCTCTGCCAGCTTCCCGTCCAGGGTGGATCCTTTAGATCCTTCTTGTAGGGTGTGATTTCCGCGAGTTCGGTCTTCAGGCTGGCAGCTTCCACTCTGAGCGCATCCACATTTCGCTGCTCCAGAGCTTGGCGGAAGCTGCTCTGGGCTTTGTCGGCCCAGGCCCACTCAAATCGGAACTTGTCCGCTTTCACCCAATAATCCCTCGCCTCCCAAGCCTGTGCGGTTTGATCCACAGTTCTGACGATGGCCTGAAGACAAAGGTCGATATAAGCACAGATATCAAGAACCTCTGCCAGCGGAAGAGGTTCTCCCGGGTTGATTTGCTGCAGTGCGCCAGCCATGTGGCGCATGAGCTTCTTACGCTGGTTTGAACCGCTTTGCGGCCTGTAAACCCTGGCCATGTGCCTCCCTATTGAGGTTTTTGATTATAGCCCGTCGCTCACCATACTCGAACTTACAGCCGTGCTACAATCCGCAGCATGAGCTGGAAGAAACTGCTGGGAAGCGTAAAATCTTCGACCGTCATTATCACATGGATCGCAGCGGCCTTTGCCGTTGGATTTGCCAGTGGTTTTTTTACCGCTGCCACCAGGGTCGAGGAGACATCGCAAGCTTTTCAACTGCCTCGTGAAGCCATGGACTTGCTCGCCCAGCACTATATCGATCCGCTCCCTGACCCGATGGCGATGCAGCGGGGCATGACCCGCGGCTTACTGGATTCCCTTGGCGATCCCTATACAACGTATCTGGATCCGGCAGCCCACGAGCTGGAGAACCAGTCACTTTCAGGCTCCTATGGTGGGATCGGGGCGCACTTGACCAGCACAAAAAATGGATGGGCCCTCATCCCATTCGAGCAAGGCCCTGCCCTTGAGGCTGGTTTACTGGAAGGGGATCTGCTGCTTCAGGTGGACAATTTTGAAATTGAGCAAACAACAACGGAGGCCGAAACCACCGCGGCCTTGCGCGGCGAGATCGGTACCTCGGTCCGCCTTACAGTGCTCCGGGACAACAGGGATGTCATTGAGTTTCAGATAATCCGCCAGTCAATCCCCCTCCCCTCAGTAAGCTCCTATCTGTATCCTGACGACCCTCACATTGGAATCCTTCGCATCTCTGTATTCGGGACTCCCACTGCCGGCGAAGTCCGAAACAACCTGAAGGAGCTTGAGAGACAGGATGCTTCCGCCATCATTCTAGATCTGCGAGGTAATCCCGGCGGATTACTCGATTCCGCTTTGCAGGTGGCGGATATCTTCCTATCGGATGGTATTATCGTCACCGAGATTAGCGCTGAAGGCAAACGGACGGATCGCAACGCCTTGGCACATCAGGAAGACTTTACCCTGCCCGTGGTAGTGCTTATTGATGGTGCCACCGCCAGCGCAGCGGAAGTGCTCGCAGCCGCGCTGGCTGAAAATGATCGCGCCATCATTATCGGTCACCCTACCTTCGGCAAGGGTTCCGTACAAACCATATACGACTTGTCCGATGGATCAAGCCTGCACATCACCACCTCGCGCTGGTTGACCCCGAAAGGCCATACGCTTGATGGGCAGGCCCTGGCGCCAGACCAGATTGTTGAACCAGAAGTCAGCGGGGATGCGGCGCTTGAAGCCGCGGTTGGTTGGATATCGACGAACGTTGAGGAGCTTCCATGACCGACGAGGGCATAAAAGTTGTCGCCCGAAATCGAAAAGCCCAGCATGAGTACTTCCTGGAGGATCGGTACGAAGCTGGAATCGTGCTCAAGGGAACGGAGATAAAATCCGTCCGCGCCAGCCAGGTCAGCCTGCAGGAGGCCTACGTGGCCATTGAAGGTGGCGAGGCATGGCTTCTGGGCGCGCATATCGCGCCCTACGATCCCGCTAGCGACATGAACCATGATCCGGTTCGACCACGCAAACTGCTGCTCCACCGGCGTGAGCTGCGGGGCCTCGAAAGAGACGTTCATCAAAAAGGATACACCATCGTCCCCACCCGCATGTACCTGGCGCATGGCCTGGCCAAGGTTGAGATAGCCTTGGCCAAAGGCAAGCGCCAATACGACAAACGTCGCAAAATCCGCGAGCGCGACGCCCAGCGCCAGGTAGAGCGCGCCCTCTCCCGCCGACGTTGATTCGGATAGCCTTTTTATATTTCGCGGCGGAAAATAGGAACAGAAAGCATCAAAAACCCTTGTGGCTATGCGCAATGACCCTTTACGGCCCAGGGCTTGCCTGGTATACTCACTGCTGAGGGGATGAACGGTCTCGACGGGAGTAGCTGATCGCGGACTGCAAGCCGAGAGGCGCCGAGCTCGTAAAATCAGCGCAACCTAATAAGTGCCACACGCACTGACTATGCGGCTATGCCGCTCGCTGCGTAAAACCAGCGATTGAGCGTAGCTCGGTTCCCTCAAAGGAACCCGTCCTCTAGAAACGCCCCTCGACCGGATCTGGATGGACGACGGTAAGTCGAGGTGCCGTGTGGACGAGCCGTGGGCCACACGTAAGATGAAACGGCTAGCTGTTGGAACACCCCGTCGACTGGGGGCCTGACAGCGAAGAGAAAATAGGTCGACTAAGCTTGTAGAGGTTCGACGGTCGAAGCTTTCGGACGCGGGTTCGATTCCCGCCATCTCCACCTAAAAAGGCGCCCAATTGTGGGCGCCTTTATCGTTCGCAATATGTCACGAACCTCACATTGGATTCTCCAGCCGAAAGCCATGGCCCCGGACTGTGACCACATAGGAGAAATCAGGGTCGTATTCCGCCAGGCGATCCCGCAGACGACGGACCAGCGCGTCGATGGCCTGTTCGGAAACGCCCTCCTCCTCAGACTCCGACCAGACATGCTGCACAATTTCGGATCGGCTGACCACACGACTGGGATTCTTATAAAGAATTTCCAGAAGTCTGTATTGAGCGGGCGAAAGAGGCGGATCCACTTCTTGATCCAGCACCCAAACCCGATGAGCTTCGGAGTCCATCCGCAGTCGGCCAAGCCCCATGTCCACTGCGTCTTCCGCCGACAGCGGCACCGTCGCCTCGGTGCCCACATACATCAGCTTGAGCGCAAGTGCCACCTGGATTACATCGCCGTCCTGGAGCAGCTCGGGTTCTTCAATAGGGACGCCATTGAGATGGGTCCCATTCTTGCTGCCAAGATCCTCCAAAAAATACGCCCCATCACGGCGGACCAGCCGAGCATGATGGCGGGAGACCTGTCGATCAGGAATAACGATGTCACAGTCCGGCGCCCGGCCCATGACAACCTCGTTGCCGGAGAGAAGCCACCGCTTGCCGCGAAGTTCTCCTGTTTGAGAGATCAAGACAGGGCCGTCATTTACCCGTTCCATCGATGGTCCCCGCTCCTTGCCATGTCCGCCATTTTCTCTCCGAGTATAATCGAACCCTCGAATAAGCCAACGACCTGAAAAGGGGGATGAAGGACCCCACACCCTTTCCATCATCCCTCCGTAGGAAAGGGGTCGACTTGCCAGAACCACTTCAGCCCGGCGATCTACTCCGCGAGCGATATATCGTACAATCGATTATCGGTCGCGGCGGCATGGGTTCCATCTACCTCGCCGAGGACAACCGCCTTCCGGGCCGAAGATGTGCGTTGAAGGAAGTCCAGCAGGACCCCTCGATCTCTGAGGATTTGCGTGAACAGAGCCGCCAGCAGTTCTACCGTGAAGCCTCTGTGCTCGCGCGCCTGGATCACCCGAACCTTCCCAAAGTTTCCGATTATTTTTCAGCCGACACGCGAGATTATTTGGTGATGGATTTCGTTCCTGGCGAGGACCTCAAGACATTGATGAATAAGGCGCGGCGGCGAGGCGAGCAGCTGCCTATCTCAGACGTACTGGAGTGGGCGCGCCAGCTTCTGAGCGCCCTCGCCTACTTGCACCGCCAGGAACCTCCCGTCATCCATCGCGACCTCAAGCCAAGCAACCTGAAGCTTACCCCTGATGGTTTGCTGAAGCTAGTCGACTTTGGCCTGGTCAAACAGATGGCACCTGACGAGGTGACGGTGACGGTCATTCAAGGTCGCGGAACCGCTCTGTACACACCGCTTGAACAGTACGGAGGCGATACTGGCCACACTGACGCCAGAACCGATATCTACGCTTTTGGAGCCACCTTTTATCACCTGGTGACAAATCAGCCCCCAGTGGAAGCCAAGCAGCGCTTTCTGCGGCCCAATGCTCTGGTTCCCCCAAGCGAACTCAACCCGTCCATCCCGATTACACTCGAAGAAGTCATATTGTGGTCCATGGCTCTTCACCCGGATGATAGACCTCAGGATGTCGAAGAGCTAAGGGAGGTGCTTGAAGCCGGAGATATGCGGCTAACCAAACCTGCCGTTCCGCCAGAAGGTTTGGATCGTTGGCTGCCTACTACCCTGGAT
Organism: Anaerolineales bacterium; assembly: GCA_046537745.1. Classification (GTDB taxonomy): domain Bacteria; phylum Chloroflexota; class Anaerolineae; order Anaerolineales; family E44-bin32; genus DASWJQ01. Next base: position 8,280 of record JBKHKF010000066.1, read on the forward strand.
CGAGGATTGGCAATCACGGCGGCCTTGTTAGCTGTAGTAGCGCTGATCGCGTCCTTGATTTGAGGCTTGTCGCGTCGCCAGGATTGCAGCGTATATCGATAGCCCCACAATACCACCAATGACTGCCAGCAGGAATCCAGCCCAGCTTCCCATTACTTCCACAAGAGCTTCCGCGCCAGGCAATCCAAGGGCCAGATAATTGTAGGCCACCAACGCACCCACCGCGGCCACGAGCGCGCACCGCATGCGGGTGCCCAACCAGCGCTCGGAGCGTCCTACATAAAAGTAGCTGCCAGCAACGATGCTGCTCACGCCAAGCAACCCAAGCAGGAAACTTAGCATGCCTGGAGCCTCCCGCTCGTCGGCACCGGGCGATTCTCTATCGATCTCCCCGCTGCCTGCGCTCGGGGTCTCTGTAACGAAGCCAGGAGTTTGTGTTGGTTCCTCCTCCTGGGTGGGGAGTGGCGTTGGTGCGATCACCGTCGGGAAGGCCGGGACGCCTTCCTGGACATTTAGCTGAAGCACGTCAGACCGCAGCGCAGGATCGCTGCGAGCTTCGATGATGAACAAACCCAATCGATCCAATCGAAAGGTTATTTCCGCCACGCCATCCTGCGTGACCGCCTCCACTGTCTGGCGGATATTCTCGGGCTGATGCAGGATGATGAAATCCACTGGAGTTTCATCGGGCACGGGATGGCCATTGCTGTCCCGAATTACGCCCGTCTTGATCCGGACGACTCCGCCTTGCGTAAATCCGGCCTCGACATCCGGCGTCGGCGTACCATCACCCACCACGCTCTCGATAGATAGCGGTATTAGCTGCGTTGGATTCGGCTTGAGGGCGTCGATCAGGTCGTAGCCAATCCCCGGAACGCTCACGGGCGCGGCACCCTGTGCGGTGATCTCCTGGAAAAGAAGCCGTGCCGCGATTTCCACCGCTGGATCCGAAGCTGTGTACAGGCTGTAGAGCGCATCGATCTTGCTCAAGTCGGTGGCATCAAGTCCATACGGTACATCAAAGCTAAAGACAACCACACGCTTATCCCGTACGAGATCCGGCCGATCATCCAGCAGCAGCTGAAGCGCATCGACACCAAAGCCGCTGCTGTTCAGGTCAGTGATCGAGAAAATGATCCAGTCGGCCGTCCGAAGCGGTACGTCCACCTCCTCCGGTGGGGTCAGCGGAATCGCAGGAGACTCGACCGTCGGCGTGGCGCCCAGGTAGGAGGCCAAGTCCGCAGTGGTAAATGACCACAGATTCCATGTTCCCACCTGCCCCGATGCACCGGCGCCATACAGATCGTTCACACGTCGTTCCAGGCTATCCACGGGCAAGATGGTCTGGATCTGACAATCGGTACACCGGCGGATCACCCCTACGTCGGTGAAGAACACCACCCTGTCCCGCAGGGATGGGACGCCCCCCAATCTCGCGTCCAACTCCTCTGATCCTGGACTGATCAACGAGGCGCCTGCGCGGATGGCGTTGATCGTCCCGGATCGATTAGAGCCCAGGATCTCCATCGCATTCATCGGCGGAACCACCCGGGTTCGAACGAAAGCATCATCGTATAGCCGGAGCTTCAAGGACAACACCCGACGAGCTGCTTCGTCCACTCTTTGAGCGAAAACGGGGTCCTCCCGATATTTCTGAGCGAAGAATGCCAGCACACCTTCGATAGTAGTGAACTCATCCGGATCCTCTGGATTCTGGATGCTTCCCAGGTAAAGCAGGTCGTTACCAGCCACAAGAGCATCTCGGGCGACCAATTGTGGCTGAAAGCTCTGCTCAAGGGGATCCCGGAACCGGCGGATAGCACGGCTACCCAGCGAATCGCTGACCGTCACACCACCCTGCTGCCGCCAGGAC